>DATEWL010000090.1:0-7941 GCA_035258025.1 Candidatus Acidiferrum sp.
TTTCCCTGACGATCGAGAATGACGACAGTGGGGAAAGAGTTGACGGAGAGGAGCGTATCCAGCCCATCCGCAAAAACTACCGTTGTGCGCGGCTTTTCTTCCTGGAGATAGGGAGGCACTAGAGTTTCGTCTTCATCGCAATCCGCAGCAAGAAAAACGATGTCCGCTTGTCCCTGGAACTGCGCGGCCACGCGTTCGAAGTGGGGTTCCATCTCGCGGCAAGGCCCACACCAGGTAGCCCAAAAATTCAGTACGACGATTTTCCCCTTTTGTTCGGCGAGCGGAAAAGGTGAGCCGTCTTGCGCCTTCCGCAACGTAAAATCGTAGGGCTCTTTCGCGTTGGCGTTTCTTCTTGGTTTTAGGCTTTCCGAGGACGCGACGGCTTCGTCGTAGGCACGCAAGATGTAGTCGCCAAGGCCCTGGTCGGAGCCATGGGCGAGGCGCCAGACGTTGCCAAGCTTTTGGCGTATCTCACGCCGGTTGGCGGAGGAGGAAGCGTCCGAAAGTGCAAAGGCTCTGGCGTATTCGCGGATGGCGCCGGACAAGTCTTTGTTTAGCTCCGCGATTTCACCGAGTTTCTCACCCGCCGCGGCACTCGGGGACAACGCCATGCTCGCGCGAAAGTCTTTTTCGGCAGCGATGTTCTCGTGGAGCTTGAAAGCGAGTCTTCCGCGAAGCACGAGGATATTCACCTTGTCGCGTTTCTGCTCGGCTTCCCATTGTTCCTTGGAAACTTTGGGAGATTTTTCTCCCGCAGAACTGCGGTCGATAAAGTCCAGAACGCGTGTGGAATAGTTGAGCGCGCGGCGAAGGGCGGCTTCGTCACCGTTGCGCTCGAGGAGCTGAATGGCAAGCAGCGTCATGGACATATCTTCCGGAGCAATGGCGACGAGACGCTCGGCGTAATCGGTGGCACGCGTAGAGTCGCGCAACTGAAGGCTAGCTTCGACGAGGGCACGATAGATTTGGGCCCGCTGCCGTGACTCCGGATAGTCCTTGAGGAATGCCTCGAGGTTGCGGACGAGCGAGGCGCGATCGTTGCCGGCGTGATCGATTGCCTGCTGCAACTCTTCGGTTTCGGACGGCGGTTTCGCGGCAGGAGGCTGCCTGGGTGCGATGGGCTTCATCACCGGTGCGGGCGGGGCCTGGCTTTCGTTTTGTTGAGCGCGGGCAGGACTGCTCACGAGACAAATGGGCAGGATCGCAAGAGACACGAGCACGAGCGCGAGGAGTTTTCGCGTGCTGTTCATTAACTAGAATTCTAGTCTGTTTGACGGAAAATTGCCGAAGGCTTTGCTATTGAGCCGCAGACGCCCGCGGGCTCGATAGCGAGATGCTCATTGCGGTCCAAGCACCTCAATCGCGCCGGAAACGGTGTGAATTTCGACACGGCCGCCGCCGTCGCCCATGTGGGCGCGAAGCGAATGCTTGCCTTGCTCTTCAATCATGATAGGAACTTGCGCGCGGATTTGACCGGATACGGCACTGGCGGAAAGATGAAAGCTAGCGTTGGACGGCACCGCGATATCCACGGGACCAGAGGCGGTCTTCAAATCCCAATAGCTGTTTCCGCTAGGATTGCCCTGGACAGTCACGCGACCTGCTGAGGCGTGGGCTTTCACGTCGCCATTCGCGTCTCGCACGTTCACCGAACCACTGGAACTGTTGGCTTCCACGCGGCCACCTGGATTTCTTACTTCAACATTTCCTGAAACGGAATGAGCCACCACGTCTCCCCTGGCGTTGGAGACGGTCACGCTTCCAGAGACGCTCGCAGCGCGAACGTCATCTCCGCAATTCTCGGCGGTGACTGCTCCGCTAACCGAGGACAGCCTCACCTCCCGGCCGATGTCCTGGCCGCTGACGCTTCCGGAGACGGACTCGGCTTGCACTGGGCCGCGCACGCCGCGAACGGACTGCCCGCCAGAAACACTCGCGGAATTGACCATGGTCTCTCGAGGAACTTCGATGGAATAGGTGATGGCGACGTTCCGCAAACGAGAAGACTCTTTGCCGATACGGAGGGTGTCTCCTTTAAGCTCGATGGGCGGGCTGGCAACGAGGTCGTCCAGGCGTTTCTGCGGATTCCCCAATCCAAATCCGGAGATGCGCACATCTCCGTGCACGTGAACTTTGCCGTCAGTGCTGCCGACGATGGCCACATCACCCGCGACATTGCTCAGCTCCAGACGGATAGGGGCTGAAACATCCAGCAAGCGGTCGAAACTGCCAGAGACGGAAGGGCCCATCTGGCAGCCAGCCAGCGCGGCAACCACAACGATAGTAAGCAACGCGATGGGTGCTGCTAGCCTGTAGTGTCGCGTCATTCTTCCTCCGGCGCTAACCGCCGCGCTCTCTAGCCCTTCCCTGATAGGAGATACGCAGAGACTTGAGAGAATGTTCCGGTCACCCAGGTGGCCGGAGCGTGCCTTACCGCCCAAGGCTCTCGTTCAGGGAACCCTGCCGGTAGCCTTCGAGATCGAGCGCGACATAGGTAAAGCCTGCTGTTTTGAGCCGGGCTGAGATGGAAGCAGCCATCTCAGGCGACATGGCGCGAGGCATTTCGTCGGGGGCTATTTCTATGCGCGCAAGCTTATCGTGCAGGCGGACGCGGAATTGCCGGAAGCCTAGTTCGCGGAGGGCCGCTTCAGCGCGCTCCACAAGGGCAAGCCGCTCCGGAGTCACTTCTGTCCCGTAGGGAAGGCGCGAGGCAAGGCATGCGGAGGCGGGGCGGTCCCAAGTGGGTAGCCCGGCGCGTTGGGAGAGCAGGCGAATTTCGGCTTTATGCAGTCCGGCATCGAGAAGGGGCGCAAGAACGCGATGCTCCGATGCCGCGCGGTGGCCTGGGCGGAAATCCAGGGTGTCATCGGCGTTGACGCCGTAGGCTACGCCGGCGAAGCCACGCTCCTGGGCGATCACATCCAGCACTGTGAACAACTCATCCTTGCAGAAATAGCAGCGATCGGCCGCGTTTGCGCGGTACTTAGGGTTTTCCATTTCGTGCGTTTCGATGAATTCATGGCGCACGCCAAGCTGGCGAACAAACTCCTCGACGACGGCGCGGTCGTGCGCGGAATAGCTAGGCGAGAGCGCAGTCACCGACAAGGCATGCGAGCCGATTGCACGATGAGCGGCCCAAGCGAGATAGGCGGAGTCGGCGCCTCCGGAAAGAGCGACGATTACGGAAGGGAGCTCAGCCAGTTGCTTCAGCAGCAACGACTCTTTTTCGCCCGCGGAGAGTTGCGTCTGTTCCGCTACGTGGATATGCACGAGAGTATTCATTTCCATCGGAGAGTATACCCTACCAGACAGCTAATTCTGTTGGCTGGCTTCGGCCAGCTGAACGGTTATTTGAAATCGAGCAAGACGTCCACCGTATGTTTGTCGGCGTCCGTGCGCAGCCAGTGCCCGACGGTTTCATAATGAACAGGTAGCTCGCCGAAGATCTCTGCCGGGTGGGACTGCAACTGAGTGAGAAACTTTTCGAAGAGAGATTTGTCAAAGACCGCGCCGGACGCGGCGGGCCACATTTGATGAATGCGGCCTTCGGCCGCGAGCGAGAGTCCTGTGAGAACCATCGTGTTGTAGTGGTATTGCGCGCCATCCGCTACGGATACAGCGAAGGAAACAGTGTGTGTCTGATCGTCGTAGGAAGCGAGGGGATCAATCTTTACGTCGAGATAGCCCCGATGTCCGTACTCTTCGCGCGCGCGGTCCCAGCCTGCTTCGATTTGCATCCCGTCGGCTACGTCTCCCGGTCTTAATCCGAGTTCATTCGAAAGTGTGATGGAGGAGAGAGCGGAGTTTCCGGACCATTGGGATCCCTTCCAGTGATAGATGGCGCCGGTGGCGACCGGGACGAAAACGGGGATTTGGTCGGGCAGTTTTTGATTGGGATTGCCCGTCAAGCGGACCTCGGGCGGGCCGAGCTTTACCCGCAAGTAGCCTTGCTTGAGATAGAACGGACGCAATTGTTCGGATAGAAAGAGGTCGATAGTCATGCGCGAAAAGGGCTTTCCTTGTACGTCTGCAAGCTGCTGCTGCACGACATGGGAAGAGGCAATGGAAGGATCGCCGAATTCCACGCTGGCGATGAAGAACGCGGCACCCTCGACGTGAAATACCTGGACGTTGCCTTCGGCCAGAGGATTGGCAAGCAACTCGTGTTCAACCGTTACGTTCAGCTGGTGCGCGGCCAGCAAATCCTTGACGGCATCCGTCGCCTGATCCAGAACTGCGCCGGCTTCAGGAAGGGTGCCGTCGTAGAAAGGGGCTTTCTTGCGGATGGCGTCTGCGAGCTCGCCGTCGGAAAACCAGGGAATGTTGTCGAAGTAAACAGGAACGCGCGGGGCTTCTTCCAATTGGAACGTTACGGTGAGGCCGTCGCCACGCGTTTGGAAGGTGTAGTTTACTTTGGCGAATAGGCCGGTTTGGAGCAAGCGGTCCGCGGCAGCTTGCAGGTCTGGTTTTCCCACCTGCGAATCTTTTTCCAGCTGAGATAGCGCAACGACTTGAACTTCTGGGAAAGTTTTGAGCCCTTCGATTCGAATTTCATGGAGGTTGGCGGTTGCTGGCGGGGGTGTTTGAGCTTGGGACGAAGGAAGGTGAAGAATCGCAACAAAAAAAAAGATTCCCGAGAAAACCTGGAAGAAGCGACGCATCATTTCATTTTAGCGGAAAAGCGGGCGGGGGCCTACCGGCGGGAGAGGTTACTGCCAGAATTCACGGTGAAGAGCTGGCAGCAATTTTTTCCGCTATTCGACTGTCACGGATTTCGCCAGGTTTCGGGGCTGGTCGACGTCGCACCCGCGTCGCACCGCGATGTGGTAGGCGAGGAGTTGCAACGGAATGATCTCGAGTAGGGGCGAGAGAATCTCGGGCGCTGGGGGGAGCTCGATGATGTGGTCGGAGGCTTCGCGAGCGAGATGGTCCTTCTCGGTGGCGATGGAGATGACTATGCCGTCGCGGGCTTTCACCTCTTTGATATTGGAGACACTTTTTTCGTAGCGCGTGACGGATTCAGGATCGGTGTCGTCGCGAGTGGCAAGGACGACGACGGGAAGATTTTCATCGATGAGCGCGTTGGGGCCGTGTTTCATTTCGCCGGCGGGATATCCTTCGGCATGGATGTAGGAGATTTCTTTGAGCTTCAGCGCACCTTCGAGGGCAATCGGATAGTGAATGCCGCGGCCGAGATAGAGAAAATCGGTGTAGCGGAAAAACTGGCGGGCCAGGTTTTCGTAAAAGCCGGACATGTCTGCCAGCAAAATTGTCTCCATCTTGTGAGGGATGCGCGTGAATTCCTGCATAAGCTTAACTGCGGCAGCCGGGGCGAGCTTTCCGCGAATTTGTCCGAGGTAAGAGGCCAGGAGCAAGAGCGCGGCCAATTGAGCGCTGAAAGCCTTCGTTGAGGCCACACCGATTTCGGGACCAGCGTGCGTGATAATCGTTCCCGCGGCCTCTCGGGTGATCATCGAGCCGATAACGTTGCAGATGGCGAGAGTCGGCGAGCCTTTGAGCTTCGCCTCGCGCTGCGCCGCCAAAGTGTCCGCGGTTTCGCCGGATTGGCTGATGCATACAGTCAGCGTTTTTGAATCCACGAGGGGATCGCGATAGCGGAATTCGCTGCCGTAGTCGACTTCGACTTGCAGGCGGGCCAGCCGCTCGATCATGAATTTTCCGGCCAGGGCGGAGTGCCAGCTCGTTCCACAGGCGACGATGCGCACTTGCTGGAATTCGCGGAACTGCTGTTCGGAGATTTGCATCTCGTCCAGGAAGACTTTTCCGGTATCTTGCGAGATGCGGCCGAGCAGAGTGTCGCGCACGGCGCGAGGCTGCTCGAAAATCTCTTTTTGCATGAAATGCTTGTAGCCCCCCTTTTCGGCCATGATCGGGTCCCAGGCTACATGATGCGCTGAGCGATCAACCGGACGGCCTTCGTGGTCCATTACGCGGACGCCATTTTGCGTGAGAACAGCGATATCGCCATCCGCCAGGAAGAAAATTTGGCGAGTGTGTTCGAGGAGCGCGGGGATGTCGCTCGCGACAAAATATTCGCCGTCACCCAACCCGATTACCGATGGAGGACCAATACGCGCCGCGACGATTTTGTGCGAGTCGCGGGCCGATAGAAAGACCAGAGAGTAGATACCGCGCAGCTCTTTGAGAGACTTGCGAACCGCGTCTTCGAGCGGGGCGCCGCCTTGCGAGTTTTTCTCGACGAGATGAGCGACGACTTCTGTATCCGTTTCGGTAATGAACTTGTGGCCCTCACGCTGGAGTTGTTCTTTCAGCTCGAGATAATTCTCGATGATTCCATTGTGGACGACGACAATTTGGCCGGTGCAGTCGCGGTGCGGGTGGGCATTCTCTTCCGTGGGGCGGCCGTGCGTGGCCCAGCGGGTGTGGCCGATGCCGTAGGTTCCTTCAATGGGCGATTTCTGAATGACTTCCTCGAGATTGCGGAGCTTGCCCGCGGCTCGGCGGATTTCGAGTTTTCCGTCTTTAGTGACGACCGCGATGCCAGCGGAGTCGTAGCCGCGGTACTCCAGCCTTCGCAGACCTTCGATGATGACAGGCACTACCTTCTTCGGCCCGATGTAACCGACAATTCCGCACATGCGCGGGATCTCCTGGGAATCTATTTGGTTAGACTAGCATGGAGTTGCGATGGACCAGAGGGTTCCTCGCGGGATGTGGCGAATCGTGTCAAGTTGCATCAGGGCCGCAGGGGGGCATCCGGTGCCGACTGCAGGTCGTAGGAGAGCAGCTTTTCATTGGAATCGAAGTGGAAGGTGACGCGTGCGGTTGCGGGCTGGAGCGTGTCGGTATCCACATGGCGCACCATGGCCACCAGGGAGCTCTTGTCGGAAGAATGCTCGATGCTATAGCCACGCGAACTGAGGAAGAATTCGACGCGCGCTCTCGGCGTGCCTGGAGGAAGCTGAGTGTTGAGCATCTCGTCGATCTTTTGCAGGCGGGAGTCGGAAGTGTGAGCGTTTCTTCGGCAGCCGCATGCGAGAAGCGACGAGAGAAGGACGGCGCAGGCTAGCATCAGGAACGGCCGAAGATCGGACGACGGCGGGGCGGGGTTGCGATGGTGAATCATGGCGCGGCGCGCTTACTCCACGATTTCGAAGCGGGATTCTTCAATCACAGGGTTGGTGAGCACTTCTTTCGAGATGTGCTCGAGTTGCTTCATGGCCTCGTCGTGGGTCAAGCCTTCGACCTTGAGGACGAAGAACTTGCCTTGGCGAACGTCTTTGACCGAGGCGTAGCCCAGCCCGGTGAGCGCATGCTGGATTGTTTGTCCTTGAGGATCGAGTACCGTGCGCTTCGGCATGACCCAAACGTGTGCTTTCATGGGCTAAGTATAACATTGCGGGCGGCGTGAGAGCGTTCGATGGAGGCGCACTACCGGATTGCGGCAGCGGGTTAGCGCGGGATCAAGAATTGCGGGATTTTCTAAGGGAGAACTTGTCGGCTTCTGAAAGGAAGGCGTGTTCGAAGCTCATATCCACGAGTTGGGCGAGTTCGGCTTCGTTCATGCCCATTTGAGCGGCGCTTTCGTATTCGGCTTGCAGCGTTGTATGAAACATTGCGGGGTCATCCGTGGAAAGGACGATGGGGATGCCGTGGCGCCAGAGTTGCGGCAATGGATGATCTGTGATGCTTGCTTCGGGGAGACGCAACTGTTTAGCTAGCGCGCCGGTGCGGATATTACTCTGGGGGCAAATTTCGAGCGGAATGCGGCGATCAACCAGGAAATCCATGAGCGCGGGATCTTGCGCCGCGGCGATGCCGTGGCCGATGCGCTCGACATGAAGCAACTCGATGGCCTCGCGAATTTTTTCCGGGCCGCCGACCTCTCCCGCGTGCATCAACAGATGAAGGCCATTGTTGACGGCTCGTTCATAGACGGGACGAAATTCGTGTGTGGTG
>DATEWL010000091.1:0-4960 GCA_035258025.1 Candidatus Acidiferrum sp.
CACCGTGAGCCGCGCAG
This sequence comes from Candidatus Acidiferrum sp., assembly GCA_035258025.1. GTDB lineage: Bacteria > Acidobacteriota > Terriglobia > Acidiferrales > UBA7541 > Acidiferrum. Next base: position 18 of record DATEWL010000091.1, read on the forward strand.
TAGCCAGCAAATACGCGCACACGTCTCAGGGAGTGCTCGAGCTCCGCTCTTTTTTCAGCGAATCGGTGAATGGCCCCGAAGGCAGTGGAATGTCGCTCCTCACGCTCAAGCGTCTCGTCAAAAAAATGATTGAAGAAGAAGACACCACGAAGCCGCTCACCGATGAACAAATCGCCAAAAAGCTTGATGACGCCGGCATTCACGTCACGCGCCGCACCGTTGCGAAATATCGCGAAGACATGCGCATTCCCAGCACTCACCAGCGCCGCGTGAAAAGCTGAGCCGCCGCCTCAAGTGAAGCCGTCCACTAGACACGTCGCCCGCCACCTTGTGATTCTTACCGGCGTTTCTGGGTCGGGGAAGAGCACCGTCCTACGCGCCTTCGAGGACATGGGCTTCTATTGTGTCGATAATCTTCCTGTAGAGTTGATTCCAATATTTGCCGAGCTCCACGCCGCCGGTGAAGGTGATTTCGGCCGCGCGGCCTTGCTCGTCGATGCGCGCGAAGGCGTGCAGATCGAAAAACTCCCCGCTCTCCTAAAGCATCTTCGCAAGGATCATCCCATTACTCTAGTCTTCATCGATGCCACGGACGACGCGCTCCTCCGCCGCTACAGCGAGACGCGCCGCCCTCACCCACTTGGCAAAGCGCTATCCGTTCGCGAGAGTCTGCGCCACGAACGCACGCTCATGGAGCCTATCCGCAAGCTTGCCGATGTGGTGATCGATTCGACCCAGTTCAACGTCCACGAACTGCGTCACTTCGTCACCGAGCGTTTCAAGAATCCCGATAAGCGTCCCATGCTCGTTTCCGTCGTCAGTTTTGGCTACAAGTATGGCGTCCCAACGGACTCTGATCTGGTTTTCGATGTCCGCTTTCTGCCCAACCCCCACTTTGTTCCCAGCCTGCGCCGCTATACCGGCAAAGATCCCAAAGTCCAAAAGTACATTCGCTCGTTTCCTCAAACGGGTGAATTTCTCCGCCGCATCGAAGGCTTGCTCACCTATCTGATTCCCCATTACATCAGCGAGGGGAAGAGCTATTTGACGATCGCCATCGGCTGCACCGGCGGAAAGCATCGCTCCGTCATGCTCGGCGAACAAATAAAGAAATCTCTGGCGAAGCACGGTTTTTCTTCCAAGGTGACGCATCGCGACATCGAGAAGTAGCTCCTCATTCGCGCTGCGCCACAGAGCCGAGAAGAACTGGCAATCTAAGAAAGTTGACCGCGCTTGAATTCTTGGCACGCGGTCTCAACGCGAGTCCACAATGGACGCCCATTCCCCGGGGGCAATCGCGGAGTGCGGAACTAGAAAGCGGTTCAATTTGTATCGTCTCTTCGTTATTCCACGCAATTCATTGCCACTTTGCACGAATGGGATAAGCCGCGACGCCCGTCGAGCCAGCGACGACCGCGCTTCTCGAAACGAGGCCCCGTCGTCGGGTCGAAATTGGGCCCAAGCAATCGACTGAACGAATCCCGCAGGCCCAAATCGATCCGAGTGGAGAACGTCTTCCACAAATACGCGGATTGGTCCGGGAAAGTTATTCAGGGCATCGTGGTACGCCACTACCCCTTGGGGCACCAATTGTGGAAAGAAGCCGTCCAGATCGCTCTTGGCGCCCTCATAACTGTGATCGCCGTCAATCCATAGGACCCGGATAGGCCTATTCCAAGATTTCGCCACCTCCTTCGAATACGCAGCATGTGATTCCACATGAGCTGATACTCCAGCCGCATGGATGGAATCGAGGAAATCCTGATAGGAGGATGCTTCCTGGTCGGTTTGGTGGTCCAAAAGAATGGGCGAATTGTGTGGATCAATGGCGACTACGGGGCCACTGCCGTAATGGGAGGCAACCTTGGCCAGCATGACGGTGGAGCGCCCTTTGAAGCTACCAATCTCCACGATCGTACCTCTAGCCGGCACGCACGCGGCGAGCAATCCAAGAAAACGAGCCTCCTTCTCCGTAAGATGGCCTGGAACCCTCTTGGTTGCTTCCCATGCATCGTTAAGAACAGTCTCCAAGTCAGCAGGAATCTTAACTGTAGCCAAAAGTCGTCTCCGTGGCCTTGAGTATCTCAAACCTTCGTAACCAATCCCACTCCCGAAAACTTGACACACCCAAGCTGGCGCACTAGCGTACCAAGTACGAAACGCAGGGGATTCAGAGGCGTGGCTTCTATCGTTTCACCACAACTTCGCCGTCTGCTAAGTTACGTTCGGCCCTACACCTTCAGGCTTATCGCGGGTGTGCTTCTGCTCGCCTTCGTGGCACTCGCGGAGGGCGTGATTGCGCTCCTCGTAACCCCTGCCGTCGATCAGGTCCTCAACCCGTCCGTGGCCGTCCGCTCCGTCAAACTTGTGACACTTCCCTGGAGCGGCCACACCATCTATCTAAACGATTTCTTTCCGCCGAGCATCCACTACGTCTGGACGATTTTCGCCTTTACTATTTTGGCGGTCTTCTTTGCAAAGGCCGTCGCCGAATATTTGGGAACCACCGAAGTCTACCGCGTGGGCTACGGGGCTATCACCGATTTGCGCAACACCATCTTCGCCAAGATTCTCAGGCAGCCTATCGGTTTTTTTCGCGACCACCCTACCGGACGCATCATGTCCGTTGTCATTAACGACGTAGATCGCCTCAGGCCCGCCCTCGGCGAATTCCTCGTTGATCTGTTCCAGAAGGGCCTCACGTTTCTCGTTTTTGTTTCCGTCCTGCTCATCGTTAACTGGAAAATGGCTCTGGCGACGGGAGTTCTGTTGCCGTTGGTAGTCCTGCCCATCAGCAAATTTGCGCGAAGGATTCGACGCTCAGCGGAAAACAGCCAGTTGCGGCTTGGCGATTTGAATCAAATCCTGCAAGAGACGACCACAGGGAACCGCGTCGTCAAAGCTTTCGGCATGGAGGACTTCGAGATCCGCAAGTTCCAGGAATCCGCTCGCCGCTTGCTGCGCGAGAACATGCGCTGGATTCGCGCGGGAGTCATCACACCTCCTCTCATGGACATTTTGGGAGCCGTTGTCATCCCTCTCCTCTTGCTTTACGCACGCGACCAGATTCGCATGCACGTTATGACCACCGGCCAGTTTTTCACTTTTCTCTACGCTCTGTTAAATGCCTACATGCCGCTTCGCCGCTTGGGCTCAGTTTATCAGCAGTTCCAGACCGCGCAGGGCGCAGGCACGCAAGTCTTGGCTTATTTGGATTTGTCTGAGGAAGCCGCCGATGCCCCGGGTGCTGGGACGCTCGCGGCTCTTCAGGAAAAAATCGCGTTTGAGGATGTCGGCTTCGCCTACGATTCCGTTCCGGTCCTGCGTGGCGTTTCCTTGTCCGCGCGCCGCGGGGAAATCATTGCCATCGTCGGCTCGAGCGGCGCTGGCAAAACTACTCTTGTGAATCTGCTTCCGAGATTTTATGAGACATCGTCGGGTGTGATTCGCATCGACGGCGTGGATATTCGTAAAGTGTCGCTCCGCTCTTTGCGAGCCCAAATCGCGATTGTCTCTCAGGAAAATATTCTCTTCCACGACACAGTCTGGAACAATATCTGTTACGGCCTTACTAACGTTCCCAAGGAGCGCGTCGTTGCCGCTGCGCAAGCTGCCCTGGCGCACGATTTCATCGCGGAGTTGCCGCTGCAATACGACACCGTCATCGGCGAGCGCGGCACCCGTCTAAGCGGCGGTCAGAGGCAGCGTATTGCCATCGCGCGTGCCATACTTAAAGACTCTCCTATCCTCATTCTCGACGAAGCAACGTCGGAGCTGGATGCGGAGTCCGAAATGTATGTGCAGAAAGCCCTGGCTAATCTAATGGTCGGACGCACCACTTTCGTTATCGCGCACCGCTTGGCCACCATTCGCCGTGCGGATAAAATTCTTGTTCTCGAGGACGGCCAAATCCGCGAGTGCGGCACGCACACGGAACTCATGGCGCGCGGCGGAACCTATGCCCGCCTCCACGATTTGCAATTCGCGGACGACGACATTCTCGCGCCGGCCCAGGCAGTGCCGTCCAGTGTCACGGCGCCAGCGGAAACCTTATGACCCAATCCTCAGTATTGGCAAAAAACGTGCTACCGAAAAAAGCCGGGGAATGTTTCTCCATGACCGGCTACGCCCAGGCGCGCAGCGAACAAAATGGCTGGGCGGTTCGCGTCAGCGTGAAAAGCGTCAACCACCGCTTTTTGGATCTGAAGCTACGCCTTCCGGAAGGTTTCGACCTCTATGAACTTCGCCTGCGCCAGGTCCTGCGAGATCGCATTCATCGCGGCCACGTCGAGGTTCACGTCAACGTCGATCCCGCCGCCGCCGCTCCCGTACAAGTGAATCGCGAACTTGCGCAGACCTACATGCGCGTCGCCGAAGAATTCCGCCAGGTGTCCAGAGCCGCGGCGGATGTGGACGTTGTTGCGATCCTCCGCTTGCCCGGAGTCATCGCCGGCCTATCTGCCGCGGTGCCGGAATCTGAAGACGAGCAAGAACGCCTCGGCCAGGCGCTCGACACCTGCATGCTCGAAGCGCTCCACAAGCTGGATGATATGCGCCGCGCCGAAGGCCGCCACCTGATTGAAGATTTGCGCTCGCGTTTGGCGCGCATCGGCCAGGAGGCGGAAAAAGTACGCGAGCTCGCGACTACGCTCCGTCCGGTTTTCGCTCGACGTCTTGAAGCGCGACTTAAAGAATTGCTGGGCGGCGCAGGGATCGATCCCGCACGGCTCGCGCAAGAAGCCGCTCTGCTTGCGGAACGCGGCGATGTCAGTGAAGAATTAGACCGCCTGCGCAGTCATCTTCAGCAATTCGGAAAACTTTTGGATGGCGCCGGCGAGATGGGGAAGAAACTCGACTTTCTCCTGCAGGAAATGCATCGCGAAGCAAACACGCTGCTGTCGAAAACGCCCGGTGTCGAGAGTGAAGCGCTCGCTATCACTGGG
>DATEWL010000092.1:0-4903 GCA_035258025.1 Candidatus Acidiferrum sp.
CAAAAGTTCGTCGGTGGAGACAAGCTTCCGGTAGTCGTACTCGCGAAAACGGACGGGACAGTCATCAACAAGCTCCAGAACAACAACGGATTCTTGAAAGTCGATGATGTCGAAAAGCTGGTGGAATCCGAAATGAAGCAGCGCGAAGAGGCCGTCAAGAACGAGCTCAAAGCGGCCAAGGAAAAGGCCAAGTCGGGGGACAAAGATGGCGCGATCCCATTGTACAAATCGGTGCTCGTTGAAAAATGTCTTTTCCCAGGCAAAGCGAAGGACGCCGCGAAAGAACTGAAAAAGCTCGGCGTCGATGCCACCGTGAAACTTTTTGACGCGCCGGTCATGGAACGCGCTCAGAGCGCCAAAATCGAAGCCGTCATGAAGCGCGGCCTTGCCGCGGAGATGAACGATAAATACGAAGAAGCCGAACGCCTCTACAGCGAAGCGCGCCGCATGGACCCCGCCGATCCGGCCCCACTTCGTTATCTTGGGGAACTCTACCGCCATCATCTCGGCGATTGGGATAGAGCGCGCGTAACTTTCCAGGCCATTCTCGACATGCCTGCCGACCCACTATCGCGTGCTGTAGCACTCCATGGCCTCGGCAAGATGACCATCCACGAAGGCGACTTTCTTGCAGGCTTGCACCTGATGGAAGATTCGGTGCGTGAATATCCACTGGCGCTGGCGTATCGCAATCTCGCGGTCTACTGGAACTCGGAAGGCAATGCTGCCAAGGCTGACTACTACACGCGCGAAGCCACGAAGCTCGATCCAACCGATCCGTATAATCTGGTCTTCGCCGCCGCGTTCCTCGCCGGCAACGGTCATGGCGACGAAGCGTTGAAAATTGCGCAGGAAAACGAGGCGATGCTGCCCGCCTCCTACAACCTTGCCGCCATTTACGCGCAGCTTGGGCAAAAGCAAAAAGCTCTCGACCTTCTCAAACGCCATTTTTTTGAATACGAGCGCTACGAAGCGGTGCGCTCGAAGGAAATGATGGAAGCCCGCGTTGACGCCGTGTTTGCTTCTCTCCGCGAAGACCCGCAATTCATCGCGCTGACGAGCGCCGCCGACGGAAAACTCCCAATTCCGCAAAACGGCAAAATGCCTACGGTGGCCCCAGCCAAGATGTAGGCACCCGCCCGACCGACGAAAGACTCAGGCATCTCTAACGCTGCGGTAAGCTTCCTGCCCGGCTTCAACCGCGCCAGCGACTGTGGATTTCACGTCGTCCACGGTCTCTTGTGCGCGGCGCTTCCAACGCTTTCCCGTCGATGCCGCATCATCTATCCCTTTTTTCACAGTGCTGGAGATATAGTCGCGCGTCTCCTCTCCTGAGGATGGCGCAAAAAGCAGGGCGAGAAGTGCGCCTACTCCAATCCCCACGGCAAATGTGGTGTATTTGTTGGACCATTTATTGTGGCTCATCGTGTCCTCCATGCTGGAGAGATAGAATTGTTTTCTGTACAGATCATTCAGGCAGTTTGGATCCGTTCGAGTTTCATTTCCTTGATGCTGGGGGAGACAACATCTGAGATCCGTTCGTTCCGAACGGCGCGGAGACTCCTGCGTCGATGGAGACAATACGCAGACACCACACTAGTCAGAAAGAGGATGGACTAATGTCATGTTTCGAACACTTTCAGCGTTTAATTTCAGATTAATTTTCGGCCATCGTCCTGCAGGGCTCAAGGCTCTTCGCTGATCAGGCCATAGGAGATGCGGAGAACTGACCTGATGACGTAGGCTGAACAAGCGGTGCCAATTGAGGATGATGCGAGCACATTCGAGCGCAATGATTCTGATACCTGCAAAGGAGTACCGGCGGTGATTATAAGCGTGTTCAAAGATAAGCGCGCTCTCAGCCGATCTGCGTCTGAGCAGGCCGCGGCCGCTTTGCGCGGCACTATTCTTCAGCGTGGGCTGGCGCGAATTGTCGTTGCAACGGGAGCATCGCAGTTGGAATTTTTGGATGCCCTAACCAAGAGAGAGGACATTGACTGGCAGCGTGTCGAGATGTTTCACCTTGATGAGTACATCGGATTGCCGATTACCCATCCAGCCAGCTTTCGCAACTACCTGCTTAAGAATTTCATTCATAAAACGGGCCTCACGAAATATCACTTGCTCGACGGCGAGGGCGATGTGCGCGAAGCTGCGCTGCGGACTGGCGAGAGCGTGAACGCGGCACCGATCGATATTGCGTTCGTGGGCATCGGAGAAAACGGCCACTTGGCGTTTAACGATCCTCCGGGGGATTTCGTGAGTGATGAGCCGTATCTGATCGTCGAACTCGACGAAGCGTGCCGGCGGCAACAGGTGGGCGAGGGATGGTTCGCGGAAATATCGGATGTTCCGCGGCAGGCCATTTCCATGTCGGTGCGCCAGATCATGAAAGCGCGAGAGATTCTTGTCGTTGTGCCGGATGCGCGGAAAGCGGAAGCCGTGAAGCTTTGCTTCGAGGGAGAAATCGGTCCGATGGCTCCCGCTTCGATATTGCGCACGCATGCAGCGGCGACGGTTTATTTGGATGATGAGTCTGCGTCATTGCTGAGCGCGGCGACGCTTCGTGCGTACGCAGCCAAAGCATAGGCGCTGTTTTCAAAAATCGTGTTGCGGTTGGCGTTGAAATACTGGGAAGGTCGAAGAAAATCGACCCTCCCGTTGCCCCTCCGGTTCGCATGCCTTCGATCGCTCTGTTTGGTGCGGCGTCAGAAGCGAACGACGGCGCTGACCGAGACGCGAGTGCAATTGGCCGTGCCGCCGGAATTATGCAGGCCGACGTAGTCGAGTTGCGGGCGCAGCGCGAGGTGGGGCAGAACGCCCAAATCCACTCCGCCGCCAACGCTATACGCGAAGTTGGTATTGGAACCGCCTCCGTTGCCAAAAGTTAAATGCCCGGCACCCGCCAGGAACTGAACAAATGGAGTGACCTTTGTCGGGTTGTGAAGAATGATTCGCGGGCCAAAAAGAAACGTGTAGGTATTCAGCGAAACCCCGCCGGGAGAGGCGTGGTAGCCGCCAAAGTCACCAACGATCCCCAGAAAGGGGATTGGTTTATATGCGATCGAACCGCTGACACCATTCTGGCTGAGGTCTGCGCCGCCTCCCAGGTGGAAGTAAGAGTAGCCAATGGAAGCGTCGGCGGAGGACTGGGCGCGCGACGGTACGGCCAACAGGAACAGCCCCAAGCTAAGTAGGAGCAGGCGTTTCATAGAGATAGGTCCTTTCGAGCGTGCATGAGAGTTTAAATGCGCAGCCGAACGAGACGCGGGCAGGGTGGGTAGCCGTCCTCCACGGCTGATACAAGTTTGATGCACTGGGGTGGGAATTTGCGAGGAATGAGGAATCGGTTGCTTGGCGTGCAATAGGGTTCGCCTTAGCTGGGGGCGACCGAGTAGGGGAAGGCAAACGTCTCAGTGCGGTTTGCCGATGGTTTTGGGGCTTGGTCTTTTTCGTTTCGAGGCCATACGTTCGCTGAGAAGCTCGACGGCGTCTTCTGGTCTCTAACGTTTCTTCCAAAAATCGGCCCAGAGATCGCCTTTTTCTTTTAGGTTGTTATTCCGAGGAGCTGGTGGGCGTAGGCTGGCGCTTTGCCGGCGTCTTCGTGTTTGAGATAGACGTAGACATCGGCACCTTGCCCGAGCCAGGCGTCGATGCGCTGCCTCCACGCTTTCAGTTGTTTCGGGGTGTAGTCTTCGAGGCGTAGGCGCGCGTATGTGAAAGGGGCGGTGATAACGTCGGGAGGCGTTTGCTTTTCCGTTTCGGAGAGGCAAAGGGCCGTCTCGTGCTGGCGAAGGGTGGCGTAAGTTTCGTCGGTGTACCAAGACGGGTGGCGCACTTCAAACGCGAAAAGGAATGCAGGCGGGCGAAGGGCGAGAAAATCTTCGAGTAGGGGGCGATCGAATTTGAAGGTGGGCGGGAGTTGCACGAGGATGGGGCCGAGGTGGTCGCCGTCGTTGAGGATACTCGAGACTTCCAGGAAACGCTTCAGCGAGCTTTCGCAGTCGCGGAGCCGTTTTATGTGAGTGATTTGCTGGTTGGCTTTCAACGCGAAACGAAAGCCCTCGGGGACGCTTTTCGCCCAGTTCGAAAGGGCGGACTCGGTGGGCATGCGATAGAAACTATGATTGATTTCGACGGTGGAGAATTGCTTGGCATAGAAGCTAAGCATCTCCTTGTCCGGCAGCTTTTCAGGGTAAAAATTGCCCTTCCACTCCTTATAGGAATATCCCGAAGTTCCCACTAGTAGCTTGCCCGCGCCAGGAATGGTGCACCTCCTGTCTTTGCGATTTAATCATACCGACCGCGGTCCGGAAAGGGTTGAGCCTATCTTTTGAACCGCTTGTATTCCGATGGCAAGTCAATGCCAAATCTCGCGCACAAGGCCGACACGTCGCGAAAGTCCTTGTCTCTCAACTCGTAGCCAGAGTGAAATTTAACCATCCATTCAGGTGAAATGCACCTCACCGTTCGACCTTCTATCATCCCAGTCCCCATCAAGGAAGCCGCAGGGTACATCTCCCCATTTTCTTTCGGTCCGTATATTCCATTTCCCTGACTATCGAAGACAATCACGTGCACATCGATTTCTCTGCCGTATTCATCACCTAAAACGAAATTCCAATCCCGGGCGTCTTCCATCTTTATCTCTTTGTATCCTCTGTCGAGCAGCATTTCTTTCAATTTCGGTACGTCCTTCTCCTCAATGGCAATGTCCAAATCCTGATGAGATCTACTCTGCTCACGAAGGAGGGCATCAACGCACCAGCCGCCATCGATCCAGATTTCGACGCCCAAATTCTCAAGACTGGAATAGAGATCAATTACGTCACTCGAGACCACAGTAGCACTTCCGATCAGGGCAGGAGATTACGCCGCGTGGACGCACAGAAGACATATCTGC
>DATEWL010000093.1:0-2501 GCA_035258025.1 Candidatus Acidiferrum sp.
ATGGAACGCATTCAGATGGAACATTTTTCCTATGCGGCTGCGGGAATTGGAATTGCACTCTCCAAAGGGTTGTCGGACGCGCCGATCCAAGGCCGGCGCATATTCCGCGTGGTATGGCCTCTGTGTATGATCGCGCTCGGAGTTCTGTTGATGCTTTACGTAGAGTAGTGCGCACTCAGCACGATTGGTTCCACGAGACTTGAGGCCCTCTGTTGTGAGAATGGCGGGGCTATTCATGCAGTGGGCGTCCGGCCAGCGCCGAAGATACTGTGGAGTAGCCCTGGCCACTGCAGCACGTTCGTTGACCCCGGTCTGCTACAATCTTCAATTCACTTTATCCAGGAGCTTGTGCAGACATGTCCACAAATATCACTCGAGTCAACGCCCGGCAGATCATCGACTCCCGCGGGAATCCCACCGTCGAAGCCGACGTGTATGTCGGAACCGGCGCTAGGGGCCGCGCCGCGGTTCCGTCTGGCGCGTCCACTGGGGAACATGAAGCGCTGGAGTTGCGCGACGGGGACAAGTCGCGGTATCTCGGCAAGGGCGTGCTAAAGGCCGTGGGCAATGTGAACGGCGAAATTGCCAAGGCCGTTGTGGGCCTGGACGCTGCCGACCAGCGCGGGCTGGACAAGCGCATGATCGAGCTGGACGGCACGCCTACCAAGTCGCGGCTCGGGGCCAATGCGATCCTCGCTGTTTCCATGGCGGCGGCGCGCGGAGCCGCGGCAGCGCAGAATCTTCCGCTGTACAAATATTTGGCGCACTACTCCATGGACAAGAGCGCGAATCTTCTGCCTTGCCCGATGATGAACATTTTAAACGGCGGCGCGCATGCGGACAGCTCGGTGGACTTCCAGGAGTTTATGGTCATGCCCGTAGGAGCGCCAAGTTTTTCGGAAGGTCTGCGCTGGGGCGTGGAAATATTTCACGCGCTGAAATCGGCGCTGAAAAAGCATGGGTATTCGACGGCGGTGGGGGATGAAGGGGGCTTCGCGCCGAGCTGCAAATCGAACGAGGAAGCGATTCAGATCGTGCTCGAGGCGATTGGCGCGGCGGGTTACAAAGCGGGCGAACAGGTCAGCATTGCGCTCGATCCCGCGTCCAGCGAATTCTACGACAAAGCCAGCGGGAATTACGTTTTCAAAAAGTCGGATAAGTCCGCGCACTCTTCGGAGCAGATGGCGGCATATTGGACAAGTTGGGTCGAGAAATATCCGATTGTCTCGATCGAAGATGGGATGGCCGAGGACGATTGGTCCGGCTGGAAAGCGCTGACGCAATCGGTTGGCGCGAAGTCGTCGAAGAAGAAAATTCAGCTCGTGGGTGACGATCTCTTCGTGACGAACACGACGCGCCTCTCGCGGGGAATCAAAGAGGGGATTGCCAATGCTATCCTTATCAAGCTCAATCAGATTGGCAGCGTGACCGAGACCATCGATGCGATCGAGATGGCGCGGAAAGCTGGCTACAACTCGATCATTTCACATCGCTCTGGGGAAACCGAAGACACGTTCATCGCTGATCTCGCCGTTGCCACGGGAGCCGGCCAGATTAAGACGGGTTCTGCCTCGCGCACGGACCGCATCGCAAAATACAATCAACTACTTCGCATCGAAGAGGAACTTGGCTCGGCGGCTCGGTTCAACGGAAAAGCTGCCCTCGGATAGGCGAGTGTCTTTTTGGTTCGGGTCGCGGCACACCTGCGCGTGTTCCACGCCCGGGAGGTATTCCGCATGAGAATCTTTCGTCTTTCGCTGGGAATTGTTTTTCTGGTGGCGACGCACGATCCTGCGGTACACGCTCAAAATGAGAAACCCATTAGCGCGGCGACTGCGCCGCCGAAACTGCTTCTGCTCGTTCATCAACAATTCAAGTTTGGAAGTGAAAGCACGCGGCAAAGGCTGGCAGTCAGCATAACCCGCGCCTTCAACCATCTGGAGGTTCCCAATTCGTGGATCGATCTGCAATCGATTACCGGCCCACCGGAGACACTGTCCTTCGATCCTTTCGATTCGTTCGAACAGGTGGACAACGCTATCGTTGTTTGGGGACAACTGTTTACGTCCCATCCTGAACTCGCTCACCTCCAGGAGCAAATCCGGGCGCTCCTATCGAGCGAGAGTACAATCGTCGCTGTTCGGCGCAATGACCTCGGCTACCGCGTGAACCGCATCGACCTTTCAAAAGCCCGCTTTATGCGCGTTCTTGAAGTGCGGCTTCGGCCCGGCCATGAAAGCGATTTCGTCGAGTCGTTCAAACTGCTCAGTGCTGCTTACGAGAAGATCGATGCAGAGATGCCGTGGGTCGTCTATCAGGTGAACGTTGGAATGCCTTTGCCCTCCTTCCTCGTCTTTGTGCCCATGCGCGCGCTCAAGGAAAACGACGCTTATCTGGCCCGCGCGCCGAAACTCCGTGAAGCTGAAGGGGAAGCGGGCTTCGACCGCATGCAACAAATCGCGCGCGATGCCTATGCGAGCACGGAGAGCAATCTTTACGCT
>DATEWL010000094.1:0-8889 GCA_035258025.1 Candidatus Acidiferrum sp.
ATTTCGTCCCAACTGAGCGTGGTCTCACGTTTTGTTTTGGCTAGTACACGGCCGGAGGCTCTGCCGCCGTCCTGAAGTTCGAGTGAAAATGTTTCTCCCACTTCGCCATATTCGCCGCTCTTCGTCAGCCACTTTTTCAGGCCGGCTGCCGTACGCTGCAATTGGACAGCTTGCTCGAAAGAAAACTCCGCTGGCTTCATAACCAGGAACGAGCTGCGGGAGGCGCCGAAGTAATTTTCAAGATAATGCTTCAGCAGAGCCAGAGCCATCCGCCAGCCGGAATCGGTGCCCTCAAATTCGTCGTTCCACTCCGCGCCCTCACGGAATCCGGAATTCACGAGCCGGATGACCGTTTCGCCGCCTTCTTTGGCAATGGTGACTTCGAGGATGCCGGCACTCATTCCCGGCGGCGGATTCCAGCGAATGGCAAACTTTTCGGCGGGTTGGGCGATCAGGACTTCATAGGGAATGCGGTAATTGAACTTTTCGAAGATCCAGGTGATCGTCGCGCCCGGCTCAGCTTTGCCTTCGGCGCGATCGGGAAACCAGTGGGCGATTTTTTCGGGATCGGCCCATGCGTCGTACGCTTGTTGCGTCGTGGCTTTCGTGCGGATCTCGGCGCGGATGATCCGTCCAAGGTGTTCGATCGGTTTGTTTTCTGGCTTGTCTTTCATAGCACGTTCCCTTGTGTCTCGAGAGTCTGCGGTTGAGATTCTAGATCCTTCGCGGGCGGAATCGGATAGCAGCCGACGACCAGGCGAAATGGCCGGCCTTCCGCAGGTGTCCCATCTGCCTTGGTAAAGGACGAACTGTGCCGGCCAGCGACTTCGACGATGGCACGCTGGAGTTCTGCGGTGAAGGCGGCGCGCTGCTCGGCCGAAATGAAGCGTAGTTCAGTGTTGATGGAGAGAGTGGCAAGGCGCTTTCCGGCTGCGGCGGCCAATTCAGCGGAACGCGCCAGCTCCGATTGCAGTTTGGACGCGAGGCCTAACAGATACTTGGCTGAAAATGTGTCCGCTACTTGGGCGGGATCAGCGGCGAGTTTGCCCAATAATTCCGGCGACAAAACGTATCCGCGCGCCGTGGCAACGTAACATTGCTCGAAGAGATGGCGGCGGCGGCGGCGACCGGCGCGGGCCAGGAAGCGTGCGCGGGCGAGCTCGCGGACATGGTAGTTCACCGTCTGTCTGGGAAGTTTCATGCGCCTGGCGACGCCCGCCGCGGAATCGGGTTCGGCGAGGGCGGCGAGAATCTTCAGGCGGAGCGGATGATGCAGGAGTATGGCTGCCTGGGCGGGCTCGCGGACGAAGTCGAGCTCGGAGCCGGCTGAGGCCACGGAGAGCTGTGGAGGGCGTGTGCTGGGGATTTTCCAACCGCCGCTGCGGGTGATGCGCATGGCTTTGGGCGGGCCCTCCAAGGAGACGCAGGCGTAGTCTGCAATGGACCACTTATTTTGTCAAGACCTATTTCTCCGTCCATTGGCTTCGAGGCTCGATGAACATCTCCGGTGTCTTTCCGGCTGCCTAAACTCGCTTCCTTAACGCTGTTTACCTACTCCTATTCCTGGGAGTAAAATGAGTCGTTCCGCAAGTTTTCAGACTTCACCCACTGGCATTCAAGACGCCCGCAGAAGGGCTTGCAACTTGGGTTCGGACAGACACGTCAGTAGTTGCAGTTTTAGCGTGGTGAAGGCGAGACGTACTGAAGTTTGTCCCACTTAGCAGCGCGACAAGGAGACCATGATGGCCACCGCAACGATCAGCAAACCAGCCGCCAAGGGCGGAAGTTTTCTCCTCGAGACACCCCTTCCGCAGGATGTCTTTACGCCCGCGGATCTTACGGATGACCAGAAGCTGATCGGCCAAACGGCCGAAGAATTTGTCGTCAAGGAAGTGCTGCCTCTCGTGAAAGACCTGGAGAACAAAAAGCCTGGGCTGATGCCGGAACTGGTGAAAAAGGCGGGCGAAGTTGGCTTGCTGGGCGGCGGAATTCCGGACGAGTATGGCGGTGCAGGCCTCGACAAGATCGCTACAACTGTCCTCACGGAAAAGCTTTCTATCTATGGCGGCTTCGCTGTCACCCACGGGGCGCATTCAGGTATCGGAACGCTGCCCATCGTTTATTTCGGAAACGAGGGGCAAAAGAAAAAGTATCTGCCCAAACTCGCTACAGGCGAGTGGATCGGTGCTTATTGTCTTTCCGAGCCGCAGGCCGGGTCGGACTCGCAGAACTCCCTGACTCGCGCCGAATTGAATGCGGAAGGCACGCACTACATTTTAAATGGCCAGAAGATGTGGATCACCAACGGCGGTTTCGCGGATGTTTACATCGTGTTCGCGAAGATCAATGGAGAAAAGTTCACCGCGTTCATCGTGGAGCGAACCTTTCCTGGATTCAAGCCAGGCAATGAAGAGCACAAGATGGGGATTCATGGCAGCTCGACGACGCCCATCTTCCTCGAGAACTGCAAAGTGCCCAAGGAAAACGTGTTGCATGAGATCGGCCGCGGACACATTGTGGCGTTCAACATTTTGAATGCGGGGCGGTTCACCCTGGGAGCGTCCTGTGCCGGCGGAGCAAAGCGCGTACTGCAAGATTCTTCTAAGTATTCGAAAGAGAGAAAGGCTTTTGGCAAGTCCATCGGCGATTTCGGGTTGATGAAGGAAAAGCTGGCGGAAATGGCCATTCAGATTTTCGGCGTGGAGTCGATGGTTTATCGTTCGGCCGGGAACATCGAGGCGGCGATGGTGGCGGCTTCGGGCTCGGGAGACAAAATCCAGAATACGATGAAAGTCCTCGAGGAATACGCGATCGAGAGCTCCATCGCCAAAGTATATGGCAGCGAGATGCTGGACAATGTCGTCGACGAAGGCGTGCAAATGTTCGGCGGCTACGGCTTTCACGAGGATTATCCCGTGTGCCGCGCTTACCGCGATTCACGCATCAACCGGATCTTCGAGGGCACAAACGAAATCAATCGTATGCTCATCATCCAGATGCTGATGAAGCGTGCCATGGGCGGGCAGCTCGCGCTGATCCCCGCAGCAATGAAACTGGCCGATGAAATCCTCGCTGGACCTTCCTTCGAAGAGGCGCCGGAAGGCGTGCTCGCCGAAGAGGCCCGCGTGGTGGCCAATGCCAAGAAAATGTTTCTGCAGGCCGCGGGTGGCGCGGTTCAGAAATTCCGCGAAAAACTGGCGGAAGAGCAGGAACTGATCGGCGCGCTTTCCAACATCGTGATGGAAGTGTACGCGATGGAATCCGCGCTTCTTCGGACGCAAAAGGCAGCGGCGGCAAAGGGCGAAGCGGCTGCGCAGACGATGATCGACGCGGCGCGTGTGTTGATCGCCGATGCGGCTGAGCGTGTCGAACACGAAGCCAAGCGCGCCATCGCCGCTGTTCACGAAGGGGACATGCTCACCACGCAGATGGCAGTGTTGAAGCGCTTCGGCAAGCGCGCTCCGGTGGACACGATCGCCCTGCGTCGGCGCGTCGCTGCCGCAGTCCAATCACAAGACCGCTATCCCTTCGAAAGCCGCTAACAAACTGGCGCGGCTGTTCCCAACAAGCCGAAAAAGCGAGTAAAAGTACCAAATTGCAAGCGCCGGCATTGGCGACTATTGTTTTTCCCCGCGACGAATTCCCGAATTTGCCCTGCCTCATTGCATACAAGACCTAAATCTCGCCGTTTCCGGGCCCCACATTTTTGCTAACGTTTATTAGGCTCAATGCGGTTTTGCAAAACCCGCTAACTTCCATCCGTAAGAGGCATACTTTATGAAACGACTCGCGCTCGCAACGCTTGCCACAGTGTTGTTTTCCAGCGCTCCATTCGCACAGGAAAAAACCATAAGCGTGGACGAAATCCGGATCAAGCAGCTGGAGCGCGCCTGGAATCAAGCCGAGGCCAAGCAGGAAGTCAAAGAAGTCTCCTCCCTGCTCGCAGACACCCTCGTTTACACGGACTACGATGGCTCGTTCATGAACAAATCGGAATACATGAAATGGGTCGCTGCGCCGCAGCAAAAGGCGGATCACCTTTACGATGAAGGCCTGAGCGTTCAGTTGTACGGCAACGCCGCCGTGGCCACCGGTATTTATCGCGAGACCGGCACGAACAAAGGGAAACCTTACACGATCCGCTCCCGCTTCACAGACACCTGGATCAAACGCAACGACGCCTGGCTCTGCGTCGCCAGCCACAGCACGCTCATCCCCTCCAAATAATCTGCCGACTCCCGTCTATTTTGAGAACCGCCGAATGCTGAAGGAAATCGGCAGCCCGACTACAACCATGTGCACAACCAGCCCTAGAATCAAATCTTGAAGTTTGTAAGGGCCTCGCGAGTGCAGCGCGGACAAAGGCAAAACAATGAGGTTCATTACCTCTTGCACCGCGGCGCCGAAGAACAAGCCGCACACAAGTGGGTGTTCGTTCATAAAATCCAGCCTACGGCTTGCCGCGTAATACACGGCCGCTGCCGAGCAAGCAATAAAGAAGTGCAGCACGACACCAAGAATGTAGGTGCCGGCGCCTCCTTGGAACGCCTGCCGTCCGAGCAGGCCGCCGGCAATCACCAGAGGAATGTCCCAGCCAAACAAAATGCAAGCTTGTAAGAGGTCCAAAGTCCCGGCGATCCCGCCGCCCACTGCGATTGCCAATAGAGCGTTTCTCTTCCCCGATTGTCCCCCTGGCCCACGTCCAGAATCTACAGTCATCCGATATCCTCACTTTCCCCGCTGATTTCTGATGCAATCTGCCTTGCAGTTTTGACGGCTGACAATACCCGCGTGAGAGCCGAAAAGTCCTGAGTCTGCTCTGAAACAATCTGAATACTTCTGAAATCACCCTGTGGCAGCGGTGGCGAAGCTGGCAAGTTGCCAAGCGCAAGACCGGCCGGAACGCCGTCCGCGTTTCTCCACGGTGTTGGTATACTCGGCGAGCGCCGGTTTCTATCTAGAAGCAGACGGCGAGAATCGATCCTTCATGGAACGCCCAACCGCAACAACAAAGCTTCGCATCGGAGATTGGTGCGCCAATCCGGCGTCCGGCGAGATTTCACGAAATGGAGAGATCGCTCGAGTAGAGGTGCGGACGATGCGGCTGCTGTTGTGCCTCGCCGAGCACGCCGGCGAGGTCGTCAGCATCGATGAATTGCTCAACCACGTCTGGCCTGATGTGGTGGTGGCTCCGGACTCCGTCTACCAGGCGGTGACTTCGCTCCGCCGCCTGCTCGGCGACGACCCCAAGCGGCCCACGTACATCGCGACCGTGCCACGACTAGGGTATCGGATGGTGGCGACGGTCGGTCCCTGGACGGATCAGTCCATGGCCCAGAAGGGCGCTGGGACGAAGGTAGAGGCGGGATCTTCGCGGGCTCCCAATGCCGAACTTGCTAACCCGGCTATCCTCACTAAGCCGACCACGAGTGCGCTCGATGTGCCGGAGAAGTCCGGACCGCGCCTCAGATCCGGCTCTACGCTTGCCGCGACCACGGCGGTTTGCCTCGCGCTCGTCGTCGCTCTCCTGTTTTACGGCAAACTCGCGAAGAACAATCACTCCGCTTCGTCCACCAATAGCTCCATTGCTGCCATCACTTCGCAGCCGCAGAAATCCGTCGCCGTGCTGCCGTTTCTCGACCTGACCGACGAGATGAACCAGGAGCCCTTCGCCGACGGCATGACCGAGGAGCTGATCGACAAACTCAGCAAAATCCCCGGCCTTCGCGTACCGTCAGCTACGTCCTCTTTCTATTTCAAGAGCAAACTATGGCCGCGTTCGCATGGAACTCCGCAAATCACCATCGCCGAAATCGCGAAGACGCTGGGTGTCGCTTTTGTACTCGATGGAAGCGTGCGCAAATCAGGCTCGAGGTTGCGGGTCGACGCGCGCTTGATTCGTGCGGACAGCCGTTACGTGGTCTGGTCAGAAACCTATGACCGGCCGTCCGATGACATCTTGATGGTCCAGGACGACATCGCCGGCGAAGTAGCGAAAGCGCTGCGGGCATCCATCGAGGGCAAACCGGAATAGATTAGGTCGCAATTTGAACGAGCTCGGGCTTTTTGCCTGTCTGAGGGCCGTTGGAGCCCCAGCGCGAAGGCCCCTTTTCGCGGCGGCGTAGCCGGTTCACGAACGAACCGACACCAACCGAGCTGCCCACAAAATGTCCTACGCGGAGCGGACCGGCGACTTTGACGGTGCGAATCCAGTGCAAACCACTGCTAGCGGCGCATCCACACTCCGCGCAGTTGGGAGAGCCGCCAAAAACGCAAGGCTCAACGCGTGTCTCCAAATCCGCGGAGTAATTTGCCGACATTTTCGCGAAAAGACAGTCGGCGGGATTCTCCGGAGGATGGAGGAACGCCCGCGCGACGCCTTCATTCATCAAAAACTTTGGATATTTCCTCGCCAAAGACGGCAACACGCGAGCTACCTCTTGGCGGTTTTCCAAAGTCAGTTTTTCCGCGCTTTCTTCGCCAATCTGGGGAGTGTATAGGCTCACCCAAAGGTGATCGACCTCAGGGCGAGCATTCCAGAACGAAACGTAGTCTTCCAAATAGCCTACGCGCTGGAGCATTGGACGAGTAATCACCCAGTGGATGTTCACTTTGCGGCCATCGATATTTTTTAGAATGCGCTCGTAGGTGGCGGGCTTGCGTCGGATATCGTGGTGTTCCGGCAAGCCGTCGATGGAGATGGCCACTCGCACGCGCGGCAGATCCATCCATTCCATCGGGATTGGGATGATGCCGCTGGTGACGACCAGAGAGAAAATATCCATGGCGCTCAGCGCCGGGAGGATGGCGCTCAATTCGCGATGGCGAACGAGAGGTTCGCCGCCCACTAAAGAGACGTGCATGGGCTTGTTTTTGCGCACCAATTCCAGCACGCCATTGACGAGCGCGTCGCCGCGGAAATCGTTCAGGTCGGTAAGAAGTTTGCCGCCGCCAAGGTGCGCATCACCGTAGGCGTAGCAGCCGGGACAACTCAGGGGGCATTCGCGCGTGATTTCGATGGAGAGCATTGGCGCTTTGCCGCCCAGAATTTTTCCCCAAGCGCTCAAAATCTCCCGCGGCGTAATACTCGGATTTGGTCGAGAAGTGGCCATGATGGGTATTGGATGCGTGGGAGCTGATCTTGGCTGCACCCATAATTGAGAATGGATTCTTTGCGTCGAATTCAAACGATTCAAAATGTTGCGCCTAGCGGACCGTGGGAAATTTCCGGCGGCTTGCGGAATTGTAACCCTGTGCGGAGCCGGGCGGCGGAGCGATCTTCGGGGCCGATTAGCCCGTTGCATGCCAAGACACGTACCCGGAAACCGCTCGGCTCGCGTCTACTAATTCGGTTAAACTAGGCCCTTAGCGTCATCCATCTTCAAATCTGAAAGAGAACTAGCAGGAATGCCCCGAAAGCTCCTCATTCTTGCAGCCACCCTTGTCGGCGCTCATCTTGCGCAAGCGTTATTTCTCGGGGTGTCTCCCGCAGGCACTCTAATCGCAAATCTCCTTGAGGTTTCAGCCAGCGTTCTGGCGGCGGTGATGTGTTTTGGAGCGTCGCGGCGAGGCCGCGGGCTGGCACGTCCGTTCTGGACTCTTGTGGCGTGCGGAATGGCCATCTGGGGCGTGGCGAATATCGGATGGATGTTGCACGAACTCTTCCTGCACACCAGACCGGCCCCTAGTTCTCCGTTGCGATTCCTCTTCAACGTGCAGGGTATTTTCTTCGCGATGGTGCTCTTCCTTGACCAAGAAAAGGACTCCTCCGAGTTCGCGCCTGAGATTCTCCTCGATTTCACTCAGATCGCGATTGTTTTTTTCTTCCTCTATCTTGGCTTATATTCCCTGTCCTCGCAGGAATTTCACCAACAAAGTGTCACGGTGCGGCGGCTTTGGGTGGAGTTCGGAGAAGTTGGCACGATCTTGGCGCTGGCGTGCTTCCAGTTCATCCGGGCTCGGGCAACGCGTATCCGCCAGCTCTATTCCGGCTTTGCCATTTATCTCTCCCTGTTCATTGCGGGCATGGCCGTGGCGGAATATGGTCAAGCCGTTCGAGGCGCACCCACTGGAACTCTGTTTGATATCTGCTGGACTTTCCCGTTTCTTTGGGCGGCGTTCTGGGCCGCGCGGTGGCAGCCGTCAGTGGCCCCGGAAGCTACGCGACCGGTTGGTCGGAAGACTTTTAGCGGTGTAGTGCTGACGAATGCCATCTTTGTGCTGGCGCCACTGATTGTGTTGGTGCAGGTGGCGCAATTCCCTTCCGAATGGCGCATCCTTCGTTTTTCACTTCTTGGCGTTTCCATCCTGTGCTTTGCCGTGCGCATCGGCATCAGCGGATATCGAGAAGCAAAAGCCGCGGAGACGGCGCGGCGGCAGGCGCTCGCCATGGATGCTGCGGCGGACGGAATCTCTATTCTGGGTGAAGACGGGAAGCACATTTACGTCAATGCGGCGTTTGCGCGGATGATGGGATACGAGAGTCCGGAATCTCTGCTGGGCGTGAATTGGCGGCAGATTTACGACCCGCGCGACGTCGAACAATTCCATCTGCAAGTTCGGAAATCTCTTGAGGCAGAAGGTAAGTGGTCCGGCCAAATCAACCTGCGGCGGAGGGATGGAACCATCTTTCCCGTAGAGATGGCGATCACATCGCTTGCCAATGGCGTTACCGCATGCATCGGCCACGATATCAGCGCGCGAAAGGAAGCCGAGAAAGCGAGAGCGGACGCTGAAAATAAGTATCGGACGCTGGTGGAACAAGTCGCGGCGATCAGCTACATCGCGGAGCTGGGGATTAAAGGCCAGTGGCACTACATCAGCCCGCAAGTCGAAGCAATCACTGGCTACACGCAAGACGACTGGCTGGCGAACTCTTGCGATTGGATG
>DATEWL010000095.1:0-5680 GCA_035258025.1 Candidatus Acidiferrum sp.
CAATCGCTAGAGCAGCAACAATCACACTTGCCTGGATTAAGAAAATTGGTCGCCGCACGAACGTACCCCCATATCAAATCGAGCGGCCGGGCCGGATTGAGGCCGCAGTTTCGGGGAAAGGCGGACCGGCCCACGCCGGGATGCCGTGGCAATGCATACACACTCTCTTACCTTCAGCTTAGACGCTGCCAACTGGAATTACACCTGAACAGAAGTACAGTTCTCGGCCAGAGCGTCACGTTGCTCCTCTCTGAACTATCGGTGCAAGCAAGATCTCTACGGCTCCTTCAGCCCCATGGTTCCTTGCCTCCGCAACGCGCTGCCTCTATCCTCTTCTTCCTATGCTCCTCAAAGACCAAGTTGCCCTCATCACCGGCTCGGGCCGCGGCATCGGCCGCGCCATCGCTCTACTGTTTGCCGCGGAAGGTGCTTCGGCATTCCTGACGGCGCGCACGGAGGCAGAGTTAACCGCTACTACCAAAGAAATTTCCAGCCACGGCGGACGCGCATACTACTCGCTTGCCGATCTTGCGCTCGAAGCGGATTGCATGCGCATCATCGGCGAGGCGCGCGCAAAATTTGGCAAGATCGACATTCTCGTCAACAACGCCGGCCATTATGGCCCTGTAGTTCCCGTCGAAGACTATCCCCTCGCAGAGTTCGATAACGTCATCGCCGTTCACCTGCGGGCGGCCTTCCTGCTCAGCAAACTCGTACTCCCTGAAATGTATGCGCGCGGCGCCGGCGTTATCCTGAACATTTCGAGCCTCTCAGCCAAAGCTGCGTTCCCGTGGGGTTCGGCCTACGCGGCAGCAAAGGCAGGGATGCTCGGCCTAACGCGCATCACCGCCGCTGAAGCCGCCCGGAAAGGCGTCCGCGTCAACGCCATCTGCCCGGGCCCAGTCACCGAAACGCGTATGTCGAAGGAGTTGGGCAACACCCTGGCCGCAAAGCTTGGTGTCAGTCCCAAAGAACAGCTAGCCGGTTTTCTGAACACAATTTTGCAAGGCCGCGGGCAAACCGCCGACGAAGTCGCCCGCGCCGCGCTCTTTCTCTGCTCCAACCAATCCAGCGCCATCACAGGCCAATCCATCAACGTCGACGGCGGCGCCGAGTTTTTCTAATGCTTTTTCTCGAATGTAAGCCGTAGTGGCACGCCATGCCGTGCCCGCGAACTTTCAATTCAACGCGGAGGCTGGCAGGACTTGGATGGTGCGCAGCCAAGTTTCCACCAACTGAGGCCACCCGGTAACCGGCAGCTCCGTGCGGCGAAGTCCATACCCATGCCCGCCCTGCGCATACAAATGCATTTCCGCGGGAACCTTCGCGTTTTTCAGCGCAAGAAAATACACGGTGGCATTTTCAACATGCACCGGATCGTCCTCCGCCTGGACTATGAACGAAGGGGGTGTCTGCTCCGTTGGATGGATTTCGGAATTAGCCGCGAAGTTCTCTTCCGCAATAGCGAGATAACCCGGATAAATAATTACCGCAAAATCAGGCCGACAACTCACTTGATCAGCCCCGTCGACCGCGTCATAGAGCCGTTTCTCGAAATGAGTGCTGAGCGCCGCCGCCAGGTGAGCACCCGCCGAGAAGCCGAGAACACCAATGCGATGCGGGTCAATTTGCCATTGGGCGGCATGCGCACGGACAATACCCAGCGCACGTTGCGCGTCCTGCAAAGCGGCAGCCGATTTGGGATACGGCCCCGTATCAGGAACGCGGTACTTGAGCAGAACACAAGTGATGCCCGCCGAGTTAAGCCAATCGCACACTTCCGTCCCTTCAAGATCAATCGCAAGAATCCGGTACGCGCCTCCAGGAAACACCACGACCGTTGCACCTGTGTTCTTGCGCGCGGGCATATAGAGCGTGAGAGTCGGTGTGGAAACGTTACCAAGACGAATGAGCCGCTTGCCCGCGACGAGATTGTCCTTCGCTGTCGTAGTGTCGCCTTCTGCGGCCGAATTTGCCTGCCCGCCGGGCGCTCCCTGCGGCCAAAGTTCCAGAGTAATTGTCAGAGTAACGTGTCCCGGCGCAGGTGGCCACCCGAGCGTCCGCGCAAAGACCCCGGTCGAACTTCCAACGATGGCAGCAGCAAGAAGAACAAAATGGCGCACGAGAAACACCTCTAATCGCAAATTTGCGTGCTGATCGTAGCACGGAGCGTGGATGGGCAGAGGGTGCCCGCTCCAGAAATTTGCCATTTGGCGGCATTCCCAAAATACATTCGATCTAAGCCGCGCTCGTTTCCGTCCATACCATAAAGGACCTCGCTTACTTGCTAGCCGCGGCCTGGGCTTGGTGAACGATCAGCAGGAAACCCTTCGAAGTGGCATCCTTTTCGAGGCCGGCAAAGTGCTCGCGGGCCGCTACTTTTTCCCCCTGCTTCATCTCGATCTCGGCGAGTGCTAATCGCGCTTCGAGCTCGCAGCGGCCGCAACTCAGGCGAGAAGATTCGGCGAGCACATTGGCTAAACTTTTTGAAGCGTGCGCCGACTTACCTGTGGCTGCATGAGTACGGGCAGCGGTAATGAGAGTGTCTATGCCGAGCAGCCGGCTTTCCGTGGTTGCGGCCGCCAGCTCGGCCGTATGAATCTCCTTTTCAGCTTCGACTAGCTTTCCCTGCGCGAGTAGAGAACGGGTGAGGAGATTCCGCGCGTTAAGTTCATTTCCTGGAGCTTTTTCCACAATTGCCATTTGAATGCTATGCCGCGCCGGTTGTTCGGCATCAGCTGGGCGCCCTTCTTCGATCGAGAGAGCGGCAAGCGCCAAAACACTATCATTTATGGTGACCTTTTCCGCGATCTTAGTGCGGATGGCGAGCGCTTCTTCGTGAGCCTTGCGGGCCTGATCGAGTTTTCCCTGAAGCTTGAAGAGTTCGCCCTGGACAAACGTGGCATAAGCCACAGCGCGCTGATTGCCGGCTTGCTGGAAGATCGGCATCTGTTCCTCGACGGCTTTTTGTGCGGTCGGCAGGTCCCCGAGATCGAGAAGCATTGCTGCAAGGTTATTCAGGCCGAGAGCCGTGCCGGATTTATCGCCAATCTCGCGGCGGATGGCGATGGATTGTTCCTGCAACTTGCGAGACTCCATGAGCTGGCCCTGCTCGTGATACACAATCGCCAAATTCGTGAGTGCACGGGCAATGCCGCGTTTTTCGCCGATTTCCTGCGTAATGGCCAAGGATTGTTCGTACAATTTTCTCGCAGCAGCAAATTTGCCCTGCTGGTATAGCAAAACGGCGATATTGTTAAGGCTGACTGCTTCGCCTATCCGATCGCCGGTCTCGCGGCGGATAGCAGCGGACTGTTCATAGGCTTGACGCGCACTCGTGAAATCCATTTGATCCTTGAAAGCGATGCCGATGCTATTCAGCGCGTCGCCCACGCATCGTTGATTGCCGATCTTGCGGCAAGTATCGAGCGCTTCTTGCTGATTCTTTTGCGCTCCCGCTAAATCACCGTGTTCATAGAGAACGGTTCCCAAATCGTGCAAAGCCCGGGCTTCTCCCCCAAGGTCGCCCGCTTCCGCGTAAATCTGCCGGGATGTTTCCGCGGCCCTTTGAAATTGCTGGACATCGCCCATGTCGTAGTACGCGCGCGCTTGTCCCATCTCGGCACGCGCTACGAGGAGCCGTGCGCCGAGCTTCTGGCCTTTTTCTGTTGCGCGCAGCGCCGCCGCAAGCTCGCGCTTGAAATCAGACTGCCCGTGAGCGGCGACAATTTCGGCGAGATCGATGCGTGGATCATCGGAAGCGGGCGCAGGCAAATTACGGAGTGATTCCACAGTTGCCATGGCTTCCTTGTTCAAAGTCCCGGAAGCCTGCGCTTGGGCAAGACGCAACCCGTAGTCGAGATTGTCGGGAGCGAAGTTCCAGAGCGTGTGATAGACCTCAACCGCTTTTGGCCAGTTCTTGATCGCCTCGTAGTAGCGCCCTTCAATCGAGAGACGATCCTCACGCGAGAGGTTTCCAGACAAATCGAAAGCCTTCTTCGCTTCCTCAGCCGCCGTAGCGTCATACCCAAGCGAGGACCACGCGGCAGACAGTGCGGAATGGGCGAGCGCATAGTTCGGATCGGCAGCGACAGCTTTCTCAAGCAGGTCACGCGCAGCTAGCGCGTCAAACACGCGGAGCTTTGCAAGACCTTCGGCGTAAAAACGAGAGGCTTCCGCGTTGGAAGCGATGGCCGCGCGGAGGTTCCCCGCTTCGGCCTCGGAAATATTGTCGATCGCAAGTTCCCTCCGCAGGTCGCGGCCAGCCCGCGAAACAAGTCCAAAAAGTTCGCCTTCCGTCCCTGTTTCGGAAACCACGCCGATCGTTTCCCCGGTACGAGCGTCTTGCAGACGCAAATCCACGCGAACCTGTCCGCCCCCTTCTTTCCCCAGGTCCACGAAGGATCCAAGCACCACATAGTCGGTGCCAAGATTGTTGCGAACGCGCGTCAGCGTGTCCTTGGCCAGGCTATCCGCATCCGACAAAGAAAGATCCATTTTCGCTCGCACGACATTTTCTTCCGCCACGGTGCGAATCTGTCCGCCGGTTCCCAGTTCCGTCGTGAGCATTTCCGATAATCCTGTGGATAGCCACGCCGAATCCGCCCGGCCAGCGGCGTTCTTGAACCCCAGCACCGCGACAGATCGCCGGACGGGTATCGCCGGGGCTGACGGTTGCGAACGCACTCTCCCGGGAACGAGTCGATTCAGTACGCGGTCGCGCGAATTTCCCAAATTGAGTCCGAGTGCGACGCCTAGAATCAGAATTGCGCCGATACTGACAACTCCAGCTATAGACCACTTGAATCGAGCTGCGCGGTCTGGGAGAACGCTGGTCGATTCCAGAGCCGCAAGAAGTTCGCGCGCCGACTGAAAGCGCCGCGAAGGTTCCTTTTCGAGCGATTTGAAGATGATCGCTTCGAGCGAAGCAGAACCTGCCGATTTGTGTGCGCTCAATCGCTGCGGAGAACTATGGAGAATGGCGTCGATCAGCCGAGTCGGTTGATTCTCCGGAAAGGGCCGTTGCGACGTAGCCATCTCGTAAAGCACTGCGCCGGCGCCATAGATGTCCGTACGGGCATCGACAGCCTCCGCGCGCAGCTGCTCCGGCGACATGTAAGGCAGAGTTCCAGCTACCGAACCTGTGTCATCGATGCTCTGTGTCTGATCGATTTCGGTTTGGGGATGAAAGAGTTTTGCCAAACCGAAATCGAGTATCTTCAGCCGCCCCTCGCTCGTGATGTAAAGGTTGTCGGGCTTCAGGTCGCGGTGGATCACCCCCTGAGCGTGAGCCGCTGCCATCGCTTCCGCGAGTTGAACGCCCAGTTTTCGCGTGAGAGCTTCATCGAGCGGCCCTTCTGAAAGTTTTTTGCTCAGCGGAACGCCTTGAATCAGTTCCATGACGAGAAAATCGAGATCGCGCTCGCTCCCGAATTCATGGACAGTCTCGATGTTGGGGTGGTTCAACTTGGCGAGAGCCAGAGCCTCATTGCGGAAGCGTTTCCGGGCAGCCTCATCGGCGAGTAACCCGGCGGGAAGAACTTTCAGCGCAACGTCACGGTCAAGCTGTTCATCATGGGCGCGATAGACCACACCCATGCCGCCTGCTCCGATTTCTTCAACGATGAGATAGTGGCCGAGCGTTTGGCCAATCATCGCGGGAAAACCCGTCCTTTGGCAT
>DATEWL010000096.1:0-3702 GCA_035258025.1 Candidatus Acidiferrum sp.
GGTGACGCGGACCTGTACTTCGGTGCCGGTCAGATCATCGAGGTTCTGCGTCGGGCGCAGATCAAACTGCGAGCCGGGCAGGAAAGCGCGGACGCCGATGTCGACGACGAGGCCGCCCTTGATGCGGTCGACCACTTTGCCCGTGATGGTTTCCTTGGCCTTGTAAGCGGCTTCGATTTTTTCCCAGGTGCGGCGGCGGAGAACTTTTTGATAGGAGAGAATCGTGAAGCCGTCTTTATGTTCGCCGGTGCGCTGCACTTCGATGGTGGCGTTGGGCTCGGGACGCGGAATGTCCGTCTCCGAGAACTCCGCCGCGGGAATCAGGCCCTCTGTCTTTCCGCCGAGGTCCACGACCACGCCGTGTTCCGTGTAGGCGACGACCTTTACTTCGATAATTTCGTTTTGCGAGGCAGCTTCGTGCTGCTCGTCGTACTGCTCCATCAGCTTGCTCATCTCTTCTGAGCCTGCTGCTTCTTCAGCGGCAGCCGTGGCTTCGGCGTCGGCGGGAGGTGGAGCGGCCGCTGCGTGCGCTTCCGGAGCAGCTGGAGCTTCCGCGGGAGTAGCGTGCTCCTGTGCGGATTCAGCGGCGTGTGCGACGGGCTCTGGCGCGCTTTCGTGCGCCACAGGCTCGGTCGCGCTTGCTTGCGCTGAGTTGACTTCTTCTGGAGTACTATTCTGAGCTGGTTCTGAATCAGGTGCGGGTGCCGCTGCGGCTGCTGAGGACTGGTTGTCGTGGTCGGGTAACATGGTTGTTGGCCTCCGGAAGATAACTTCTATTCTGTCCACCCCGGCAAAGCCGAGGTCACGCAAAACGTCGATAAGATTCCTTGCGAATTCCCTGACAGGGTTCCTACAAGGAGGTTAACCGCCGAGCGGTCTTTCGGGACAATGCTGCGGGCGTTTCGAGGCGCACTGCAACCTTAAAAGGATACTCGCCGCGTCCGCTTTGTGTCAATGAAACCGGTTTAGACGAACCCGCCCCGCTCCTGGCTTGCGGCCTCTATCTTCCTCTGATGCAAACACGCGGAAAACATTTGGCTACGCCGGATATTTTTTGAGCAGCTTGCGAGCACGCGCTTTCATCGCCGGCGTTCCCGATTGCACGGCTTGCTCGAGAAGCTGCTTGACCCTGCTGCGCAGACTGGCGTCGTTTTGTGAGAGGTCAGCTAGCCCTTGCAAGGCAAAAGTCTTCACGATCGAGGTGCGATCTTCGAGGTAGCGCTGCAACGCGGCGGCCGCACGCTGGCGTTCCGAAGCTGTGAGACGGAGCCGCGGGACCATGAGCGCGAGATGCCAGCGGAGCTCGATCTGCTCCACTTCGGCGAGCAAGCCGAGGAGTTCTGTTTTGTAGCGATCGAGGAGCCGTGGTTTTTTCGCGGAGACTTTTTCGGCTGCATCCGCCGCGCGCATTCTTACAACTGGATTTTCGTTCCAGAGGCACTCGATGAGTTTGCGAAAGCGGCGTGGCTCTTTGAGAACGAGCCTGGCTGCGTCAGCTGCATGCCCGATGGAGCGCCGGTCCGAGCCTTCGAGCATCGCCGCTATCTTTTGGTGAGACATTTTCGCAACATTGACCTGCGAAAATTTAGGCGCGGGCGCGGCCGGCTTGTCGTACTGCGCGCCGAAAGTCAGGCGCAGACATCTCTACCGTGCGGCACATTTCATAAAGGCGAGAGCGCATCCGTTCGCCAATTCTTTGGGCCAAAGAGTCCTCGCGAACAGGAAGGAGAAATTTTCCGTTCGGCTGCTTGATCGGTTCCCCTTCGGTTTTCGGGTTGTCCAAATAATTGGTCGTGATGATCGTGCATCGTGGCTGGGTGAGATCCTTGGAAGCCTCGACATACCTGGTGTTGAGTATGTACCCAATCGTATCTCGAACCCAGTCGGAAGGTTTAATGCATCCGAGGTCATCGATGACCAGCACCTCCACGGAGAGGACGGGGTCCAGAAGGCGAATCTCTGTTGCTTCAGTGTCTGACCGGTAGCTGTTTTGGATTTCTCTCAGTAAGGTGCCGTATTCGCAAAAGTACCCGGTGTGCCCGCGTCGTATCAACTCTTTGAGAGCGGCAATTGCCAAGTGCGTTTTGCCAGCACCGGAGTTCCCCACAATAAGCAAGCCAGATTGATCGCCTCCTGGGTAATCGCGGACAAAAGCCTGAGTGGTCATCTTGGCGCGTTTTAGAGACTCCGCTTGCTGAGGTGTGTAGTTGTTTCCGTCGGCCAGATCTGTTTCGTAGCTTTCGAAATCGCAATGCTCGTAGCGTTTGGGGATGTGCGCGCGCTCGATGACGCGTTCTGCGCGGTCTTGCATGCCGCAATCGCAGGCGACGGCGACTTTGCCTGCGGCCCTGTCGGGACGTGGGACAAGCTTCCAGCCGGTTCCTTTGCAGAGCGTGCAATTCTCAAGCGCCATGCGGACAGCATACGTTCGCGGAGGGTTCACGGCAAGGTGTCTGCGTTGGGAAAACTGTGGAGGGCGGAGTGGGCCCGGCATTCTTGCCTGTCTCTTCAGTCTTGCTTACTCGGAAGGAAGAGTCTGTCTTGCCGCCCATGCCGGAGTTGCAGACAAGCAAACCGGACAGACAAGAGTGTCTGTCCCACTAGGTGCGGAAGATGCGCGGAGTGGCGCGCACGATGGCGTGGCGTGGTTCTTTGTTTTGCGAATGCAACGAGGCTACGCGGGACAGTTCCTGCTGCACGACGGTGGCGAATTCCGTCATTTGGCGTTCCATCTCGACCATTTTTTCGCGCATGTTCAGGATGATTTCGATGCCGGCGAGGTTTACGCCCATGTCGCGCGCCAGCGTGAGGATGACGTCGAGGCGCTCAAGGTCGGAATCGGTGTAGAGGCGCGTGTTTCCCTGCGAGCGCGAGGGCTTCAGCAAGCCGACGCGTTCGTAGAGCCGCAGTGTTTGCGGGTGGAGCTTGTAGATCTCCGCTACTGCGCTGATCATGTAGCCGGCCTTGGCTCGTTTTCTGGCTCGCTGTGGCATTTGTTGCTCTCTCAACTGCGGGCGCGATCTTCGCGCCCTTGCATTCTCGAAGACTGGCACGGCATGCCGTGCCCCTACAATGGCAGAAGTGAATGGTGCGCCGTCACACTCCTGCTTTGGTGAATAAATCCTTGCGCGGATCTTCCGGCGCAATCGTTTCTAGTTCTTTCATTAGGTTGCGGACGCGTTCGTCCGTTGGCTGCGGCACGATCACTTGAATCTCGACGTATTGATCGCCGCGCGAACCGTTGCGCGCGCTGGGCACGCCTTTTTCTTTCAGGCGAAGGGTTTTGCCGCTGTTCGTTGCTGGGGGAATACGCACCAGGGAGCGGCCGTCAATTGTGGGTACTTCGACCTTTGCACCGAGCGTGGCTTCACTCACGGTGACCGGAACCTTTGTGTACAGATCGTCGCCGCGGCGTTCGAAGAAGGCGTGTGGTTTCACGTCGACACGCAAATACAAATCGCCGGGAGGTGCGCCCATCGTTCCGGCGTTGCCTTTGCCGGGTACGCGGACGCGCGAGCCACTGGCCACGCCTGCCGGAATGCGCACGTCGATGGTTTCGGTGCGGCGCAGGCGTCCCTCGCCGCTGCATGTTGGGCAGACTTTTCGGATTTTGCCAGTGCCGCCGCAGCGCGTGCAAGGGACATTAAATTTCATTTTGCCGGCGGCTTGTTGGATGGTGCCGGAGCCGTGACAGGTGGGGCA
>DATEWL010000097.1:0-6834 GCA_035258025.1 Candidatus Acidiferrum sp.
ATTTTCTTAAAGCTTACTTTTGCAATAGGAAACGCCAGGATCGCTTGCTGAGGCTCCGGATGACCCCGAACCATCACCTCCACCTCAAAATGCGCCTATAAGAGCTCCAGACGCTCTGGACAGGCATTCCAGGAATGCCTGCCAAGCGTTTTTCGGCTCCGCGCGCCATCTTTTCGGACGAAGATCATCTATAGCCACAAGATAACCTACAGAACTTGTTATACTTGGCCGCCATTTGCCGCCCCGCCGGCAATCCCAGGCCCTATGACTCTGGTCAACCGCCAGCGAGGGGCTGCCGGCGACCAAGGGTTTCGCCAACGATCAACGACTTAACGACCAACGACCTTTTTTCATGCGACAATAAAGCTTCCACCCATGACCCAGCCCCAGAATCCAGCCATCACTCCGGAACTCATCCGGGAGCATGGGCTCACGCCCGAGGAGTACGCCAAGATCCAGCAACTGCTGGGCGGGCGCACGCCCACGCTGACCGAACTCGGCATATTCAGCGTGATGTGGAGCGAGCACTGCTCGTACAAATCGAGCAAGGTCCACCTGAAGCGCCTGCCCATTCGTGGCAAACTCGTCGTGCAAGGCCCCGGCGAAAACGCCGGCGTCGTGGACATCGGCGATGGTCTGGTCGCCGCGTTCAAAATCGAATCGCACAATCATCCCAGCTATGTCGAACCCTTCCAGGGCGCGACCACGGGAGTCGGCGGCATCCTCCGCGACATTTTCACGATGGGCGCGCGACCTATCGCTGTCCTCGATTCGCTCCGTTTCGGCGAGATCGCGGCGGAAAAAGGCACGAGTGAACAAGAAGCCGCCAAGAACCGGCGCATCCTCGACGGAGTGATTCGCGGCGTCGCGAACTACGGAAATTGTTTCGGCGTGCCAACCATCGGCGGAGAAGTCGGCTTCGAGCCGTGCTATTCGCAAAACCCGCTGGTCAACGCCCTCGCCCTAGGCATCGCGCGCAAAGAAGAAATCTTCCTCGCGAAAGCCAAAGGTATCGGCAATCCGGTCATCTACGTCGGCGCAAAAACGGGCCGTGACGGCATCCACGGTGCATCGCTGCTCGCCTCAGCGGAATTCACCGAAGAATCCAAGCAGAAACGCCCCAACGTGCAAGTCGGCGATCCCTTCATGGAAAAGCTTCTGCTCGAGGCCTGCCTCGAAGCCATGCAGACCGGTGCGGTGGTGGCCATCCAGGACATGGGCGCCGCCGGACTCACCTGCTCGACGATGGAAATGGCCTCGCGCGGCGGCACTGGCATCGAAATCGATCTCGCCAAAGTTCCCCAGCGCGAAACTGGCATGACGCCCTACGAAATCATGCTCAGCGAATCGCAGGAGCGCATGCTCCTCGTCGCGGAAAAAGGCCGCGAGCGTGAAGTCCTCGACGTTTTCAAAAAGTGGGGACTCGATGCAGTCGTTGTCGGCACAGTCACCGAGGGCGGTATCGCGAAAGTTTTGAATCACGGCCAGATCGCCGCGGAGATTCCCGCGCATCCGCTCGCCGAAGAAGGCCCGGTTTATCGGCGTCCTATCGCGCAGCCGCCTCTACGGCACGAAACGGCTGCGGATTGGTTCAAGTTCGCGCCCGACGGCACAAATCTCACCGCGAATTTTGCAAAGCTTCTTGCGTCACCAGCCATCGCCTCAAAGCGCTGGATCACCGAGCAGTACGATACAAGCGTGCGCACCAATACGCTCGCGGGTCCCGGCGCAAGTGACGCCGCGGTCGTGCGCATCAAGGATCCCCAGACAGGAATCGTAAAACGCGCCCTGGCGCTTGCCACCGACGGGAACGGCCGTTGGTGCCAGCTAAATCCCCGCGTCGGCGCGATGCACGCCGTCGTTGAAGCTGCCCGCAACGTCGCCGCCTCTGGCGCGCGCCCCATCGCCGCCACGAATTGCCTCAATTTCGGCAGCCCGGAAAAGCCAGATGTGATGTGGCAATTCAGCGAAGCCATCGACGGCCTTACCGTTGCTTGCACCGAACTCGGCACGCCCATCACCGGTGGCAACGTCAGCTTCTACAACGAAACTCTCGGCAAATCCATCTACCCGACTCCGGTCATCGGCATCCTCGGCATTCTCGAAGACGCTTCCCGTGTTTTGAAAATCGCCTTCCGCGCCGAAGGCGACGTCATTCTCCTCCTCGATGGCCTCGCCGCTCCAATCCGTCATTCCGAGCGAAGCGAGGAATCTGCTTCATCCTCCTCCGATGCTGCCCGCGAATTTTCATCATCTGAATATTCCAAATCCATTAAGGGCATCGTCTCCGGCGAACCCCCGGCCATCGATTTAGCCGCCGAAAAACGCCTCATTGATTGCCTGGTGGCGCTCGCCTCGGAAGGTTCCGTGCAATCTGCCCACGACATCTCCGACGGCGGCATAGCCGTCACTCTAGCCGAATCCTGCTTCGCCGCCGCCGCTCCTCCCGTAGGGGCACGGCTTGCCGTGCTCGTCCTAGGCGCCAATGTGAGCCTAGAAGCCGATGGTCCCCCCGAGCACGCCCTTTTCAACGAACGCGGCGCCCGCTGTATCGTCTCTGTCTCCCCCACAAAACTTGCCGCCGTTCTCACAACTGCGAGACAATACGGTGTAGGCGCGCGCGAGATTGGCAAAGTGAAACTTAACAACGCGCTCCGCATCGAATACAAGGGGAGGGCAGTAGTCGATTCCCCAGTTGACTCTCTGCGCGGCATTTGGGCCAATTCGCTTGAGCAAACGTTAACTTCAAAATGACGCGAAAACTCGCTTACGCGGACGATCACTTCCACGACGAGTGTGGTGTCTTTGGCGTCTTCGGCCATCCCGAAGCCGCGAATCTCGCCTATCTCGGCCTCTACGCGCTGCAACATCGCGGCCAGGAATCCGCCGGCATTGTCTCCAGCGACGGTACTGAGCTTTACCTCCATCGCGCCATGGGCGACGTCGAAGAAATTTTTCAGCCCAGCGAACTCGCCAAGCTCCCAGGAACTCTCGCCATCGGCCACACACGCTACTCCACCGCCGGCGATAAAGCTTTGCTCAACGCCCAGCCCATCATGATCGATTGCAACAAGGGCAAAGTCGCGCTCGGCCACAACGGAAATCTCACCAATGCCGCCGAATGGCGCCGCAAACTCGAGCATCGCGGCTCGATCTTCCAGACCAATAGCGACACAGAAGTGATCGTGCATCTCATCGCGCGCTCGCAAGCCCGCAACCTTTCCGGCGCGCTCGGCGACGCTCTCAATCAAGTCGAAGGCGCCTACTCACTGCTCGTTTTGACGCAGGACGAACTCATTGCCGTACGCGATCCGCGAGGCTTTCGCCCGCTCGTGCTCGGCAGGCTACCTCTGCCCACCGGTGGCGAAGCCTGGCTGGTCGCTTCAGAAACCTGCGCGTTCGATCTGCTCAATGCCCAATATGTCCGCGAAATCGAACCCGGCGAAATGGTGCGCATCTCCCGCTCCGGCATCGAGTCCATTCACTTCGCGCCGGAAAAGCCGCTGCAGCAATGTGTCTTCGAACATGTTTACTTTTCGCGTCCCGACAGCCTGGTTTTTGGCATGCCGGTAAACCGCACGCGCGAACGCCTCGGCAGGCTGCTCGCGAAGGAACATCCGGTCGAAGCCGACATTGTCACGCCCGTGCCCGACTCCGGCGTTCCGGCGGCGATTGGCTATTCGGCGGATTCCGGCATTCCCTTTCGCATGGCGCTGATTCGCAATCACTACATCGGCCGCACCTTCATCGAGCCTAGCCAGGCCATTCGCGATTTTGGAGTGAAGCTAAAACTCAACCCCGTCCGTCGAATGTTGGAGGGTCAGCGCGTTGTGTTGGTAGACGATTCGATTGTGCGCGGCACCACCAGCCGCAAAATCGTGCGCTTGGTTCGCGACGCGGGCGCCACCGAAGTCCACGTGCGCATCAGTTGCCCGCCCACCATTTCTCCGTGTTACTACGGCGTGGACACGCCCACGCGCGAAGAGCTCATCGCCTCTTCGAATTCCCCCGAAGAAATCTGCAAGTTTCTCGGTGCGGATTCGCTCGGCTACGTTTCGCTCCCTGCTCTGCGCCAAGCCGTGAGTGACACCGAAGGCAAGTTTTGCACGTCTTGTTATACCGGCGCCTATCCGACCGACCTCGTGCAGCTCGAAGTCCGCGAGAGCAACGGGAACGCCTCTGAGGCAAAGAACTGCAACTCGACGGACGACACACCTATGGAAAAGCCTGTGGCGGTGGAACGTGAAGGCTGATGCAATACAAAAACCAACCGGCAAAGAAGCTGGCAAAGAAAGCGTAAAAGCCGCCGAAGAGCCAAAACTTCCCATGGGCAAGCGCGTGCAGCGCGAGGCCCTAGCCTGGTTCTGGGTGGGACTTGCTTTCCTTCTGATCAACGGCACCATCGGCCAGGCGCGCGTCATTCCTTCCGGATCGATGGAAGACACTCTTCTGATCGGCGACCACCTCATCATGAGCCGCATCGGCTACGACGCCGGCGTTCCTTTTACCAACTGGCACGTCCCGCTTTGGCGCAATCCCAAGCGCCAGCAAATCATTATTTTCAAGCCGCCCTTCGCGCCAGATCAGCCGGACTACGTCAAGCGCGTCATCGGCCTCCCCGGCGAAACTGTCGACATTCACGACGGCGCGGTCTGGATCAATGGTCAGAAGCTCGTTGAGAATTACACGCTCGGGCGCAGCGAGCCGGGCGACCTGAAACTTCCTTTCACCGTTCCGGACAAATGTTATTTTGCGATGGGCGACAATCGCGGCAATTCCTACGATAGCCGCTTCTGGGGTTGCGTTCCGCGAAATGACATTATCGGCACGCCGGTGATGATTTATATGTCGCTCGACGTCGGGCAAGATGCCTGGGAACCCGGCCAGATTCGCCAACGATTTGCTGCTTACGCGAATGCTGTCATCCATCCAAGCACCGTGCGATGGAAGCGCCTGTTCCGGACTTTTTGACCCGGAGGCTCCGTTGGTAGAGTGCGAGTCGCGCACTAGGTAAGTAATCTGCGCGTACTTTAGGAGTTTCGCCGCGAGCCCGCCGCGGTAGGTTGCAGTTCATTCCGCAAAGTGCACGACGGATGCGAATCTGCGCCCGGTTAAAACGAAAGCGAATCACCCTCGATGAAATACGCCGATGCCGGAGTGAACATCGCTGTCGCCGACGAAGTGAAGCAGCGTATCCGGCATCATGCCAACCGCACTTTCACCAGCGGTGTGCTCGGTGGTATCGGCGGCTTCGGCGCGCTATTCGCCCTCGACAATAAAAAGTGGAAAGAGCCCGTTCTTGTTTCGAGCGCCGACGGCGTCGGCACCAAGCTGAAAATCGCCATGGCCATGGGCGTGCACTCCACCGTCGGCGGCGACCTCGTCAATCATTGCGTCAACGATATTCTCGTCCAGGGCGCCTCGCCGCTCTTCTTTCTCGATTATCTTGCGATGGGAAAACTTGATCCGGCTGTCATCGAGCAACTGGTTGAAGGCATGAGCCGCTCCTGCCGCAAGGCTGGATGCGCGCTGATTGGCGGCGAAACCGCCGAGATGCCAGGATTTTACCCTCCCGGAGAATACGATCTCGCGGGCTTCATTGTCGGTGTGGTCGAGCGCAAAAAAATCCTCACCGGAAAATCCGTCAAACCCGGCGATGCGCTTTTCGCTCTTCCGTCCTCCGGCTTGCATACGAATGGCTACTCGCTCGCCCGCAAGCTTGTCTTCGAAGTTGCCAAGTTGAAGCCGGACACATATGTCGCCGAAGTAGGAAACAAAATCGGCGCCGAGCTATTGAAGCCGCACCTGTGCTACGCTCCTGCGCTCAAAAACATCGTCGCGCGTGGATGGGTTTCCGCTCTCGCGCACATCACCGGCGGCGGCATTCCCGGCAATTTGCCTCGCGTCCTTCCCGCCGGAGTAAAAGCGCAAATCGATCTCGCCTCCTGGCCGATCCCACCCATCTTCAAATTTCTCGCCGCCCTCGGAAAAATCGAAACCAACGAATTGCTGCAATCCTTTAACATGGGCATCGGCATGATCCTCGTCGTGCCTCCTGCCCATGTAAAATCCGTCGAAGCCGACCTCAAACGTCGCCGCGAAAAATTCTTCCGTATCGGCCGCATCGAGCGCGGCGACTCCGGCAAACCCCGCGTCGCCCATTCCGGCTCACTGAATCTGCAGTAGGACAGGCACTCCTGCCTGTCTCTCTTCTCCGTGCCCTCTGTGCTCTCCGGGTCCTCCGTGTAATTCCTTTTTCCTAGTTTCTATTTCCGCTGTCCGCCAAAGTCCAAAACGGCTGCTTCGCCGCCACAAACTCAATCGGCACATCTTTCACAAAGTTCCGCAGCCATCGCGCACACTCCTCCATCCCCGCCTGCTCCGAAGGAATATGCCCGATCACAATTAGCGCCTTCTTTTCCCCTTCGCTCACGGCGTCCGCCGCATACTCCACCGTCTCCCATTCCCGCGTCTCTCCCACCAAAAGCACTTCCACATTGTCCATTTCCAAAGCGTGCGTCTCCCGCACAAATCCCGCCGACCCCGGGCTGAAGGCAATCCGCGTCACCTTCATTCCGCGCTCCCCGACCACCCGTACCACCGGCGAACCCAGCTTCTTGGCCACCTCAGCGGCCAGTGCCTCTAACGTTCTCTCCGGCATGGTGAACAGATACGGATTCCCTTCCTGCTGATATTTCTCCCAGCCCATGGCGTGCACCATCCCCGCCAGAATTCCGTCCGGTTTTCTCCTGTGCCAGTGATCGTGAAATCTCCAAACCACCATTCCATGGTTCTCAAGGAAGGCCCGTTTCTCTTGCCACACCGGATCGCTCT
>DATEWL010000098.1:0-4871 GCA_035258025.1 Candidatus Acidiferrum sp.
CGATATCGCTATTACCGAAGGACGGCGGCCTGGGTTGCTACCGAAGCATGTGGTGGTTGCATCGCTGCGCGGCGAGGGTTCACATGACGATTTGCGCATCGGGATTGCGGCGGACGAAGTGATTGGGACGTATTCGGTGAATGCCGAAGACTTGCTGGAACAGGCTCCGGAAAATGTGCCGCATTGCACCGGGATGCTTCGACACGACGACCGGCTGGCGCTGATCATTGATCTTAGGAGAATGCTCGAGGTTTTTCCCGGACCGAGCATTTGAATTTGCACGGGTAAGTTTGCGCGGGCTCGGCCGCAAGCGGCTGGGGACACCGCAGTAGGGATTTGGAGGAAGGCATGAAATCGCGATTGAGTTCCACAATCTGGACGCTGGTCCTGGCGAATGGCGTCATTCTTTTCGTCGTGCTAGGCCTGGCTTACAGCGCCGGGCGGCAATCTGGCGGAGCGTCCCTGTTTGACTTCGGGTCGCTGCCAAGCGGAGCGAGCGGTTCCGTTACGCTGGCGGTTCTGCTGGCACTCGGCATGGCCATCTTCATGGCATGGCGGCTGGGCAGCAAACTGTTGACGCCGGTGCAAGAGCTCGCGCAGTTTTCCGAGCGTATCGCTGCCGGTGATCCGCGGGCGCGGGTGGAAGTCAATACGGGCGACGAACTTGGCTATATCGCGGAGAATTTGAATCGCGCGGTGGCGAAGGTCTCCAAAGCGACGAGCAATCAGGATGCGAACGATGCTTTGCAACGCAGCATCACGGAATTGCTCACTGTTATTAACCAGGTGGCGCGCGGAGATTTGACGCTACGCGGAAAAGTGACCAACGACGCGTTGGGCAACGTGGCGGATTCCATCAACTACATGCTCGACAACTTCACAAAGGTGCTTGAGCGCGTGCGCAAGGCGGCTATGGAAGTTACGGCTTGCTCGAACAACATTCTTGTGGCGGCCGATGAGATGCAGGCCGGCGCCACTCAGCAGGATCAGGAAATCACCAATACGTCGAGCGCCGTGGAAGAGCTGACGGTTTCGATGAAGCAGGTGTCGAACAACGCAGAAGCGAGCGCGGAAGCGGCACGCCGTGCTTTGGACGCTGCCGAACAAGGCAACCGGGCCGTGCGCGATACGTTGGAAGGCATGCAGCGTATTCGCGCTTCGGTGCAAGCGACGGCGAAGAAGATCAAGTCGCTGGGTGATCGCTCTTTGGAGATTTCGGAAATTATCAACGTCATTAACGACATCACGGAACAGACAAACTTGCTGGCGTTGAACGCGGCCATTGAAGCGGCACGCGCGGGCGAAGCGGGACGCGGTTTCGCGGTCGTCGCCGACGAGGTTCGCAAATTGGCCGAACACAGCCGAAGCGCCACGAAGGATATCGCGGCACTCATCAAGGCCATTCAGGCGGAGACGAACGAAGCCGTGGTGGTGATGGAAGAAGGCACGAAGGAAGTGGAAGGCGGCGCGACGCTGGCCGATCAAGCTGGACGCGCGCTGGACGCTATTTCAAACGTTGTGCGTCAGTCGGCGGAACTTGTTCAGGAAATTTCGTTGGCTTCCAAGCAGCAGGTGCGCGGTACGGAAGGTGTGGCGCACGCGATGCAGATTATCTCGAGCATCACGCGCCAAACGTCACAAGGCACGCGAGGAACGGTCGCAACCGTCAGCCAGCTCGTAAAACTTTCCGACCAATTGAACGAAGCTTTGGCGCAATTCCGCGCGACGTCGAAGTCCGGCAATGTTTTGGAAGATTCCGAGCGGCCCGTCCCAGCCGGCGCTCTGCGGTAAGCAGTGATTCTCTGCTCGGGCAAGGGCCAGAGCTAAAGCGGGACGGTAATGAGCGAACGGCAGGGACCGGCGTACGGTCTTAGTGAACATGAATTGAGCGAGATCCGCATGCTGATTGAAGAGCGGACGGGCATTTGTTTTGACGAATCGCGGGCGCGGTTTTTCTCCACGCGCGTGAAGGAGCACTTGCGCGAAAAGGGGCTCGAACGCGGGACGGACTTGTTAAGGGCAATGCGCAAATCGAATGTCGAGTACGAAGCTTTGCTCGAGGGACTCCTTACCCAGGAGACCAGCTTCTTCCGGTATCCGAGTGTCTATGAGGCGTTCGAAAAGCGCGTGCTACCTGAATTGCACGTGAAGAAGTTTTGGAAGAACCCACGCACCCTGCGCATCTGGAGCGCGGGTTGTTCGACGGGCGAGGAACCTTATTCGATCGCCATTACGATTTCGGATTCGCTTTCTTTTTCCGATTCGTGGAACGTGGAGATTCTCGCTACCGACGTGGGACGGCACGCTCTGAAACATGCGGAACGCGGCATGTACTCAGGACGCAGCCTGGGTAGTGTCAGCGAGCAGCAACTGGCGGCGCACTTCACAAAACATCAGAGCGGGCATCAGGTAAAACCGCGACTGCGCAAACTCGTCACGTTTGCGCAGATGAATTTGGCTTCGGCGGTGTATGTCGGGCGGATGGACATGATTTTCTGCATGAACGTGCTGATCTATTTCTCCGAGGAGCGGCGTCGCGCGCTCGTTCAGCGCTTTTACGACACTCTGGAACCTGGCGGTTATCTGTTTCTCGGACATTCGGAATCGATCTCAAAAATGCCGGTTAAGTTTCAGGCCATCGTGTTGAATGACTGCATTTTGTACCGCAAGCCCACGGCGGAAGAGCTGCAGAAACCCGAACTCGTGGCGGAGGGACGCGCGTGAGCATGCCGGACCGCGAAGCCGTCGAGATGTTCCTTCAGGAAGCGGCGGAGCACCTGCAGTATTTGCGGGAGTACGTTAGCGTGCTGCAGGAGATTTCGCCGCGGCGCGAGGATCTTGAGCGGCTGTATATATCCGCACATACCCTCAGCGGGACTTCGGCGAGTTACGGATTCCCGCGATTCTCAGAAATTGGGGCGAAGCTTGCACACGTATTTCAGTACGCACTCAATGCGCCGCTCGGCGACGATTTGCATGGTCCGTTGACGGAATTCTTGTCGGACGGTATTTCCCTGCTGGAAACGGATCTCCTGGAAATCAGCGATACCGGCAAAGAAAGCGTCGATGACATCGCCGCGTTCAAAGAGCGCTATCGTTTTGCGTTTCCGACGGAACCGCCCCCGCTGAACTATCCTCAGTCGCAGACCTATGCGGAGCAGGCCAAGGCGTCGGCGAAGGAAACGGTTGTGGCCGCTGCAACGGGGTCGTATTTCGACGCGTTGCCTTCCGATGACGAAGTGTCCGACGAAATTCTGGAATTCTTTCAGCCGGAAGCGGAAGAGCATTTGCAAGTGGTTAGCGATTGCCTGATATCGCTCGAGGGCAATAACAACCCCGAAGAGATCAATAAGCTGTTTCGTGCGATTCATACGGTGAAGGGGTCCGCGGCCCAGGTAGGACTCAGCAGGCTTGGAGCTATCGCCCACCGCGTAGAAGACCTGATCGGTCGATTGCGTGACGGCGAATTGGAACCTTCGCCGGCCGTTGTGGACATTTGCCTTGAATCCGTGGATGTGCTCAAGAAAACGCTGCATCGGCAGTGGGCCGATGAGAAGAGTATGCGTGCGGGAGTGGATTCCCTGCTCGGGCGAATTGCAGAGTTTGCACCGGTTGAAGTGGAAGATTCGGAACCCGTTGCGGTTGCCAGAGGCACGGAAGAGGTTCCTGCTGAGGGCGCCGACGAAGCCGCTCCGGCAGCTGCGCCTGCAAAGAAAGCGGCCAAGCCGGCGAACGCGCCAGCCGCAGCTGCAAAATCTGTGCGTATTGCTCTTTCGCGGCTCGACCGCATGATGAACACGGTCGGCGAATTGGTCATCAACCGTACGCGAATGGTTGGGCGTGTGGCCGAATTGGAGAAACTGGTCGATACGCTGAGTTTCTCGAAAGAACGGCTGCAAGGCAAAGTAGGAGAGTTTCAGGAGAAGTACGAGTTCAATCGCATCAGTTCCACGCGGCAGACAGGCCCCTGGAGTCCTTCCACGGCCCGGCAAACGCTTACGAACGCGGCTTCCGGTGATACGTCGTTCTGGTCGGAATTCAGTGAACTCGAAATGGACCGCTACGATGATTTCAATATTCTTTCGCGGTCCATGGCGGAAATCTCCGCGGACGTGAACGAGGTTCTGTCGCAGCTTGAGGGATTCATCGGTCGCGTCGAGGGCGACATCGACGAGTTCACGAAACTTGCGCACCATCTCCAGGACGAAATCACC
This sequence comes from Candidatus Acidiferrum sp., assembly GCA_035258025.1. Lineage (GTDB taxonomy): Bacteria > Acidobacteriota > Terriglobia > Acidiferrales > UBA7541 > Acidiferrum. Next base: position 4,215 of record DATEWL010000098.1, read on the forward strand.
GCGGCACGCATGGTTCCGATAGGAACGCTGTATTCGAGGCTCTCGCGCGCCGTGCGTGACGCGGCGAAATCGGCCAGCAAACTAGTTGACCTCGATCTTTCGGGCAGTGAGACCGAGCTCGACAACAACATTATTCAGCAGATTTCCGATCCATTGGTGCACCTGGTGCGAAATTCGGTGGCGCATGGAATCGAGCGACCCGAAGATCGCGTTGTGGCGGGCAAGCCGGAACTAGGGAAGGTTTCGCTGCGCGCTTATCACCGCGGCAATCATATCTATATTGAAGTGGAAGACGACGGCCGTGGAATCGATTACGAGCGCGTAAAACTGAGCGCGATCGAGCGAGGGCTTGTTTCACCTGAAACCGCGGACCGCCTCACAGAGCGCGACCTCCGCGAAATGCTATTCCATCCTGGCTTCACTACGGCCCCTGTTAAGACTGAACTTGCAGGGCGCGGCGTAGGTCTGGACGTCGTGCGAGCAAACTTGAACGCTCTGAACGGCGAAATTGACATTCAGAGCGTCAGCGGACAAGGCACGAAGTTCACTCTGAAAGTGCCTCTGACTTTGATCATCTCCCCCGCACTCTTCGTGCGTTGCGGCGTGACGAACTTTGCCCTGCCTCTTGCGGTCGTGGAAGAAATTAGACGCCTCCGC
>DATEWL010000099.1:0-5672 GCA_035258025.1 Candidatus Acidiferrum sp.
CGCAGAGAACATACGTGCCGCGCCGTATCCAGCTACCTCCCGCCGCCATCGCGGATCCGAGCAGCAAAGCCAGCGCTGGATAACAGGGCATCGAGTAATACTCCTGTGTCGTCGAAAACGTGAAAAAGATCAGCAGAAAACCAATCCAGCAAAGAGCCATGAGCCGCATTTTGCCCGCACGGTCGATTGGCTTAAAAGAAAGCTTGGCGATCGCCGTGAAGTACACGCTCCACGGAAACAGCCACAAGAGATGGAAAAGCCAAAAATAGAGCCGCGGAACCGTATCGTAATCGCGGGGATAGCGAAGATTCAAGAAACGGAGAAGTTGCTCGTTAATCAAGAAGAACCAGAGAAAACCATGGTACTGCCCCGGGCCGCTGTGCAGGCCGAAATAAAAGTAGGGCGGATTGCGGAGCGCGGCGAGAATGTGCCAAGGCGCAGCAATCAGGAGGGCGATGAGAACTCCGCTGAACGGATGGAGCCGCTTCCATGTCCGCGCGTAAAACAACCGGCGCGTTAGAAACAAATAGATGATTCCGCCGGCCAGCGGGAAAAGCACTCCGACGAGACTTTTGATCAACACTCCCGTGCCCAGGCTCGCGGCGAGAACACCGGCCCAAAGACGCGGGTGCTGTTCATCCTCGTCGAGAGCCCGCAGGAAGGCCCAAAAGGCAAGAGCGACGGTAAACGTAAGCATCACATCAGGAATCAAGATGCGAGTGAAGAGAAATAGCCCAATGCACGTGGCCATGCACAATCCCGCATAAAATCCCGCGCGCTTGCCGAAAGCCCACACCCCCATCGCCGCCGTCAGCCACGCAAGCCCCATGGCGCACAGCGCAAATGGAATGCGTGCCGCCCAATCGTGCACGCCGAAGATTTTGTAGGAAAGAATCATCGGCCAGTAATACAGCGGTGGCTTTTCGAGGTAGGCGACTCCGTCCAGCCGCGGCGTCACCCAATCGCCAGTCTCCATCATTGTTCTGGCGGCTTGCGCCAGCACGGCATCCGAATCGTCCATCAACGATGGTGGCGAGACGATGCAACCGAGATAAATGGCTCCCGCAAACAGCAGGACCGCTAAGTAGATATACTTGTTTTTTCCTGTATCCAAGAAGCTGGCGCCGGAGAAGGCGCCGCCTGAATTCGCCATTTTTTCATCCATAAGAACAGAAGCAGCAAACCCCACAAGTGGTAACCGACATTTATACGGCGCTCCAGGTGCAGCCGAACCAGCTCCTGCACCACGCCCGGCTGGAAAAGTGATTTTTGCTCCGCAAGCCCTTCCCGGATTGTGTCCAACAGAAGCTCACGCAGCGGCCCGCGAAGCCACTCGTGCGCCGGAATATCGAAGCCGACCTTTTTGCGTCGCAGGATCATCTCGGGAAGCTTGTCCTTCATCAATTGTTTGAGAACGATTTTCTGCTGCGAGCCTTGCATTTTGAGCGATGGCGGCAGCGTTGCGGCAAATTCCACGATGCGATGATCCAAGAAAGGCGGCCGCACTTCCAGCGAGTGCGCCATGCTCATGCGATCGACTTTGTTCAAAATGTCGTCGGGAAGAAAATATTTTTGGTCAAACCAAAGATACGGAGACACTCCATCCTTGTCTGCAGGCGAATTGCGTAACTTATCCAGAATGTTGTCGAGAGAATTTGGCAATGGACGCGCCGAAAGCGAGCGCGCCTCGGTATCGGAAAAAGTTCCGTTCCAATAAACGTGCGCGCGTTCCGCGGGCATGAGACTCCCCGCCAAAAAGCGCTTCACCATATATTCGCGGCTGATCTTGTCGTCCGAGACCGGCCACAGCCCGGCAAGCGCGATCCCCGCGCGCAGCGACCACTTTGGCAACCACCGTATCGGGCGCGCTTGCTGGTTCGCCCGATATGTCAGGTAGCCGCCGAACAGTTCGTCCGCCCCTTCCCCGCTCAGAGCAACAGTCACTTCGGTCCTGCTCATCTTCGAGAGAAACCAGACCGGCAAAGCTCCAGCGTCCGAACTGGGCTCGTCCGAGTAATAGGCAAATTCCTCAATCGCTCCGCGTAGGTCAGCCCCGGGATTCAGGTCGAATTCCTGGTGGTCCGTGCCATATTTCTTCGCGGCGCTCCGTATGTACGCCGTCTCATCAAAACTTCTTCCGAGAAAAGAAACGGAGAGCGTCTTTATGGGACGCGATGAGGCGGTTGCGGCATAGTGCAGCACCGTCGAAGAATCAATTCCCCCGCTCAACCACAGCCCTAGAGGAACGTCCGAAAGCAAATGCTCGCGGACGGATTGCTGTAAAAGCGAATCCAGCTCCTCGCACGCTGAATCGAGCGGCCGCTCGCGAATGGGGCCCGCGGGCAAACTCCAGTAAGTCTCGACCCGCACTTTCCCATCGAGCCATTCGAGCCACTGCCCTGGCGGCAGCTTCTCGATACCCTCCACCAGAGTCCATGGGCAAGGAACATAGTTGAGCGAGAGGTAGCAATCGAGCCCGGCAAGGCTCATGCGCCGTTCGAACTCAGGATGCACAAAAATAGTCTTGAGCTCAGAACCGAAGAAAAGATCTTCCCCGCGCCGCGCGATGTAAAGCGGCTTGATGCCCATGCGGTCGCGCGCCAGAACGAGCCGGCGCGACGATTTGGTCCAGAGCGCAACAGCGAACATGCCGCGCAAGCTCGAAAAACATTGCGTATCCCACTCAACAAAGGCGTGCAATACAGTCTCTGTGTCGGAATGTGAATGAAACCGGTGCCCCAGCTTCTCGAGCTCCCCACGCAATTCGAGGTGATTGTAAATTTCTCCGTTGAAGACAATGGCGGTGTCGCCGTCATCGCTGATGATGGGCTGGTCGCCGCCCTGCAGGTCGATAATTTTCAGACGCGCCGCGCCCATCGAAAGGACGCTCGAGCGGAACACTCCGCGTTGATCTGGTCCGCGATGGGCCAGCGTAGCGGTAGCGTGTTCTATGCGCTCAGGTTCGGGCGCCCAATTTTTATGTGTAAACCCGGCTATGCCGCACAAATTCGCGCACCTTTCGCCTGCCGGCGCAATCAGCGGGCGCTCCATCCACTACTTACCCAACGGCTCAGCTCGCAGCCGCGCCCTGGCAGGATACCTCGCCTATCCCAGTGCAACCAGCGCCACTCCCGCACACACCAGCACGACCCCGGCCCAGCGCGCAGTGCTCACCTCTTCGCCCAAAATATATTTCGCGCCAAATGTTCCCACCACGTAGCTCAAAGCCGAAGCGGGAATCACAAAGCTGATCGCCTCCCAGGAGAGAAGCACGAGCAGTGCGTAAAACGACAGAGCCATCAGCGGCACACCCGCCCAAAACCAGCCGTTGCACAAAGCCCTGCCGAGGAATTGCAGCATCTCCTTCGGCCGCAGCCTCTCCGGCTCTCCCGTAGCCTTCATGCCTCGAGTGATGGCGATCTCTCCACCAGTGCTCCCAAATATGAGGAAGGAAAGAAACAGGGCAACGTGCATCATGCCAGCGCCTCACGCGCCACTGGCGTCGTGCGCGGTTTCGTTTGCCCGACGAGTAGCACTCCCACGCAAATGAGAACCACCCCTACCCACCGCCGCGGCGAAACTGCTTCATGCAGAAACACAACCGCAAAAAAAGTGAGTAGCGCGTACCCAAACGCTCCCGCAGGCATGACATAGCTATAGTCCGCCCAACTCAAAACCGTCATGTAGCTGAGCATAAATCCGCAAAGAAAGAATATGCCGACCCACAGAGTGCCGCTGCTCACGGTCATCCGGAATGCGTGGGCAATCCCAGGCTCGGACAGCTGCACCGCGCCAATCTGCAGCATGGCGCGTTTCAGCATTAGGTCACCGGCGTTGGCGCACACCACCATTGCGCACACCATGACCAGGGTCTTGACCCGTAGCCTGCCCTCAGTTGCCATCTTTTTTATGCTTTAGTCGTTTCCAGAAGCTGACGGCGTCTCCGGCACGGAAATCATCGGCTTCGGCGCGTCGCCGCCCTGCCGTACCCACTTCCATCGTTCGGAGCGCAGTTTCAGGAAGCTTGTCGCTTCGTGATACAGCCGCTTACGTTCATTCGAATCCCACAGCGCTTCACGCACGATGCGCCACACCACGCGCGGCCGGAAGTAGTACTCATCATAGAAACGGTTCACGCCGCCCATCATCTCGGCTTTCGAAAGATGCGGGTATTCGATGTGCGGCAACTGATGGCCGCCGGAGTCCGCCAGCGCTTCCACCTTCAGGAAGCCTTCCTTCGCCATTGAGTCATACAGCTCGGTGCCTGGCATGGCATGCGCCAGCGAAACTTGGATTGTCTCGCAATCCAGTTCCTTGGCGAAATCAATGGTCTTGTTGATGGTCTCTTTGGTCTCGCCCGGCAACCCGATAATAAAATCGCCATGGACCTTGATCCCCACCTTTTTGCAATTCTTCATGAACTCGCGCGCCATCTCTACCGTCGCGCCTTTTTTGATGTTTTTCAGAATCTGCGGATCGCCGGACTCGAATCCTACGATGAACAGCCGCGCTCCCCCATCCGCCATCGCCTTCAACTCTTCGTACTTGCTGTGGCACCGGGCCGTGCACGACCACTGGAATTTCAGTGGCTTGAATTTTTGGCTCAGCTCGATGGCCCGGTCTTTTCGAATATTGAAGGTGTCGTCGTCGAAGAAAATCTCTTTCATCTGTGGGAAATACTCTAGGGCCTGCTTTACTTCCCGTGCAACGTTATCCGTCGACCGTGTCCGCCACGCATGGCCGGAAATCGTCTGCGGCCACATGCAGAACGTGCAGAGCGCCGGGCACCCGCGCGTCGTGTAGAACGAAACGTAAGGATGCAGCAGGAACGGAACGTTGTAGCGTTCAATTTGCAAATCGCGTTTGTAAATATCGGTCGCGAACGGCAGGGCATCCAGCTCCTCCGTGTGGAGCTGCGGACGAGGCGCGGTGTGGACGACTTTCCCTTCCTTCCGATAGCTGACGCCCATGATCTGCTCAAGAGGCTTGCCATGCGCGTATTCCACCACGGAGTGGTCAAACTCGCCGTGTGTCACAAAATCGATGTCCTCACTCGCCATCAGCGTTTCAACCGGCTTGATGTGCCCGTGCGGGCCGACAAACGCGATCTTAAGACTGGGATTTGCTTCTTTAATCTTGCGGATGAGCTTGACGTCGCTCCCAAATCCCACCGTCGAGGTGAACAAAATCAAAAACTCGTAGTCTTTGCAAATTTCAACCGTCTGCTTCCAATTCACCTTATGCGGCGATGCGTCCAGCAAACGGCTGCCCGGAATCATTCCGGCGGGATACGTCAGCCACACCGGGTACCAATAGGACTCAATCTCGCGCGTCGCGGGCCACCGCGAGCTCGCTCCGCCATCGAAATTCTCGAAACTTGGCGGGTTCAATAACAGCGTTTTCATTACATCCGGCATTCTTCACCCTCAGTTCATCTGCAAATTTCTTCGTTTTCCGCCCGGACGACAACATCTGGGGCCGCGCCTGCGGCTCACCCAGAGGAACCCTTACATCTAGATAACAGTTTACCTGACTTGGTTGCATGCGCTCAATTGTTTCTGCGAACTGCCCCTTTTCTACATCGAAACGTCAACTACAGCATTAAATGGCTGTCCGCACGGGTGATGTTTCGCGCCCGACGGCGGGATGCTTCGTGCCGTTCCACATCCCCT
>DATEWL010000100.1:0-4111 GCA_035258025.1 Candidatus Acidiferrum sp.
CTTCTTCATCATTCTAAATCTCGCCGTCGGCGGAGACTGGCCCGGACCACCCGACGCCTCCACAAAATTCCCTCAGAGCATGCTCGTCGACTACGTACGCGTTTATACTAGACGCTAGTTTTGATCCGCAAGATAGGGAGATTCGGCCACCATGTCGACGCCTTCTGATCCAGCACGCCAGCTTCTTCGCCACACCGTGGCCACGGTCGCCTATCGCGGCGGGAAAGCTCTGCGCCGCGCCCCCGAATCGTTCGCCGCATTCACGCTCGGCGATCGCCCTCGTACGCCCGCAAATATCCTCGCGCACATGGGCGATCTTTTCGATTGGGCCCATTCCATGGCGAGTGGCGAGCCAGCTTGGCGTGATTCTCAACCACTCGCGTGGGACGCCGAGGTCGCTCGATTCTTCGCCTCGCTAAAGAAGTTCGACGATTATCTTGCGTCGTCCGACCCGCTGCGCTCTTCCGCGGAGGGTTTGTTCCAAGGACCTATCGCAGACGCGCTAACGCACATTGGGCAACTGGCCATGCTCCGCCGCCTCGCCGGCTGCCCGATCAAAGGCGAAAATTATTTTAAAGCGGATATTGCCGCTGGCCGTGTCGGACCAGAGCAGTCCGCACCACGCCGTGAATTCGATTGATACCTGCAGAATGAACGACGGTCATAGTCGCCGAGAGAAACGGAAGCAACTCTCAGACCAAAAACCTCCTTTACTAGCCGCAACAAGCTTCGGGCTGCTACAATTAGGGTCCAGCCTAAGCCCCTGTGCGGCCCGGAATCCGTCGGCAGCACTGCTGTACAGTTCGGGACAATGCCCCTTTCGGAACTTTTGGTAAGTTAGCCTCCAAGGAGACATCTGACTCATGTCTAGAGCTCTGGCCGTTGTACTCACGTTTTGTTTCGCCAGCATCCCAATCCTCCGGGCTGCTCCTGCTCCCGCGAGCCCATTCCGTCAAGATCAGCCCCCGCCGCAGTCTCAGGATCAAGTTCCCCCGCAGGATCAGGGAGCTGCCTACGAAAACTTCTCGCCCGAGCAGCTCGACAATCTTCTTTCTCCCATCGCGCTCTATCCCGACCCCCTTTTGGCGCAGGTATTTGTCGCCGCCACATTCCCCGATCAGGTCGAAGAAGCAGCGCGCTACGTTCGCGCCAACGGCCAAAATGGCGTAGACGACCAAGATTGGGATGTCAGTGTGAAAGCGGTCGCCCACTACCCGACGGTTGTCGGCATGATGGCCGACAAGATCGATTGGACCACGTCGCTCGGGCAAGCCTACGTCAACCAATCCACCGACGTCGCTTCCTCTGTGCAGCGTCTCCGTCATTTGGCGCGCAACGCGGGGAATCTAAACTCGACGCCGCAACAAGAAGTTCTCGAGCAGGACAACTACATCGCTATCAATCCGTACCAGCCGCAATACATCTACGTGCCGGTCTATGATCCTGCCATTATTTACTATCGACGTCCCTACTACGGTCCCGCGATCACGTTTGGCGTTGGATATCCCATCGGTGGGTGGCTTAACCTGGGTTTCCGTTGGGGGTACGGAGGAGGCTGGGGCGGCGTTTATTATACGGGTTGGAGGCGCGGCGGATGGGGCCCTGGATGTTGGAACTGCGGGTGGATCAATCGCAGCGTGGTCCACGTGAATGTCGTGAACAACTTCTACATCAACAACCGCTACACAAATATTACAGTGAATAGAACCGTCGTCAATCGCACGGTGAACGTCAACAACATCAATCACTACAATTACGTGCACAAAAATGTGAACTACAACAACGTGCAGGTAAACAACACGCGAATCCGCAACAATGGCCAGCCCGGTGGCAACAACAGGCAAGGGTACAACGGCCGGCCGGGAAACGTCCCGCCCGGAGATAACAATCGGTCTGGAGTGAACAACAAGATCATCGACCGCAATATTGACACCAAAAATCCACAGATCGATCAGTACCGGGGCCGCGACAACAACGCGAATGCGCGCAACGACCGCCCGCCCAATTCGGTACCGCAAAACCGGCCCGCTCCCGGAGGCAACAATAATTCTGGAAACAGAAATAATCAGGGCAGTAATAATGCTCCCCCCAGTGCGGCGCCGCAAAACCGGCCCAGTCCCGGAGGCAACAATAACCCTGGGAACATAAATAATCAGGGAAGTAATAACCCCCCTTCCAATAACAACAATGTGGGAGCCAAGAATGATATGCGTTTTCAGAAAAACGTACCGGGACAAACTCAACCGCGGCCTGCGCAACCTAACGTGAACTCCGCCCCACACACGTTCAACAAGAATGAAGGTAATTTTGATCCGCGAGTGACCAGCCAACGCGGTCAAGCTAGCCGTCAGCAAACTGTGCAGCCAAAGCCTCCTTCACAGCCGAGACCGGCGGCACAGCCGCAGCCCGCTTCTCGCCCTGCGCCACAATCCAAACCGCAAGGCAAGCCGCCGTCGGGTGGCGGGGAGAGAAAGAAGCCATGAAGAACACGCGTGAGAGAGCGATGAAACCTGCGAACGGAGATGGAAAAATGAATACGGCCATCAGTAAGTTCGTGTTGTCCGCCAGCACGGCAATCGCTTTGTTGTTGGCTATGTGCCTTTTTGGCGGCATTCCCAACGCGCACGCCCAGGCGCCAGGGCAATCGACCTTTTCTTCGGCGGACGACGCTTTACAGGCCCTTGTCTCTGCAGCCAAGGATAAGGATCGCGCTGCGCTGACCAAGGTCTTCGGACCGGAATATGAAAAAATGCTCACCGGCGATGAAGTCGAAGACAACAAGGATCTCGCCGAGTTCGCCTCCGCTGCGACGGAGTCTGCGGAGCTTCAAAAGGTGAATGATTCCAAATACACCGTGACGATGGGTCAAGATCATTGGCCGATGCCGATCCCGGTAGTTCAGAAGGACGGCAAGTGGTTCTTCGACACCAAAGAGGGTCTGGAAGAAGTGTTGAACCGCAAGATTGGCGATGATGAACTCTCAGCCATCGCCACTTGTCGCGCTTACGCCGTCGCCCAGTGGGAGTACTACACCGAAGGCGATTGGGATCACGATAGCGTTGCCGAATATGCGCAGAAGTTGTACAGCACTCCCGGGAAGCACGATGGGCTGTACTGGGAGACTGCCGAGGACGACAAGCCAAGCCCACTCGGTAGATTCGTGGCTGCGGCACGCTCCGAAGGGTACGGGCCTACTACGGAAACCGCGGATGCCGCAGGAAAAGGTGGCGCTGCGGAAAAAGAAGCAATTTCCGAAGAGCGCGCTCCCTATCACGGCTACTACCTGAAGATACTGACTCGCCAGGGAGCCGCCGCGCCGGGCGGCAGGTACGGTTACGTCATCAACGGCAACATGATCGCCGGCTATGCACTCGTCGCGTATCCCGATAAATGGGGCAGCTCCGGTGTGATGACCTTCATCATCAATCAGCAGGGCCGGGTCTACGAAAAAAATCTCGGACCAAACACCGCCAAAATTGCGGCGGCCATGACCGAATACAATCCTGATCCCAACTGGAAACTTGTTAAAACCGAGCCATAGGAGGTCTGGAGCAGGTCACTCAACTTTCGCAAGGTCGAGTAAAGCGTCAGGAAATTTGGAGACTATAGCCGTTCCACCCGACCAGTTCAGATGGCTTCCGACAGCATTGTGGTCTTTGCGGACGTATCCCATCCCAATCGCGTAGGACAAAAAGGACGGTACAGCCGCCCGCGTAACAGAACCCGCTTCTTTTCCATCCGCGTTGAGCGTCTCGCCCGTCGCCGGAATGCCTGCGCCATCAAAAATAAGTTCGACCCTCCGCCGGTTGACCTGCCCGCGTGACCGCACGCGTTCGACAATTTCCTGCCCCGTATAGCAGCCTTTCGTGTAGCTGATGTGGCTGTCCTGCAAGCCCGCCTCATGAGGAATCTGCTTTTCTCCGAAGTCGTATCCAAACCAGGGCACACCTTGCGCAAGCCGCTGCGCGCTCAGAGCCGCATAGCCCATCGGTCCGCCGCCATGTTTCTTCACACTTTCCAAAAGAACCCCCCACAGGTTCGACAGCTTCTCCCGTTCGACCAGGAATTCGCACCCTGCAACTCCGCCCGGAGAACGCTTCGTGATCCAGCA
>DATEWL010000101.1:0-7301 GCA_035258025.1 Candidatus Acidiferrum sp.
GCCGCCTCCGAATTTCGCCGTTTCCTGAAGTCCGAGGTTCTTCGCCAAGGCGATACTTCCCTGCTCTTCGCTTCCCACACTTTGCCCGAGGTCGAGTTGCTCGCCGATCGCATCGCGGTGATCGACGCAGGACGCTTGCTCGCCTGCGATACCCTGGCCGCCCTCAAACGAACTACCGGTGCCGCGACACTCGAAGGTGCTTTCATGCGCCTCACTGGCCGCACACCGCACGTCACTCTGGAGGACGCACCGGGATGACTCGTACCCTGCGCGAGTTATGGGTCTTCTTCTGGCGCGACCTCTCCATCGCGCGTACCTACCGCACCGTCTTCGTGCTGGAAGCCGTCGAAGCGCTCTTCGGCGTCGCCATGTTTTTCTATGTTGCCAGGTTTGTCGATAGCCCGCAGCTTTCCTCGTCCCTCCCGCAAGGCGGCAGCTATTTTGCTTTTTCTCTGATCGGCTTCGTCTTTCTCGACTATCTAAATGCGGCCATGGACACGTTCGACCAAAGCCTCGCCGAAGCGCGCGATTCTGGCACGCTTGAGCATCTTCTCGTGACCCAGACTTCTCTCCCCGTTATTCTGGCCGGATCGGCCATCTATCCATTTGTTTCCACGACGTTCCGCATCGCAGTCTACCTCGCGTGGGGCGCCTTGCTCTTCGGCTTTCCGCTTCACGATGCAAACTGGGCTGCCGTCGCAGCCGTGCTACTCGCCACCTTGCTGGCCTTTTCCGGTCTGGGAATTCTCTCCGCAAGCTACGTTCTGCTCTTTAAGCGCGGCAATCCCGCAAAGTGGTTTCTGCTGGGCGTTTCGAGTGTCGCCGGCGGCATGCTCTTTCCGGTCAGTGTTCTTCCCGATTGGCTGCAACTCGTGGCAAAGCTGAATCCCGTCACGTATGCACTCGAGGCCATGCGCGCCGCGCTGCTAGGCGGTGCGGGCTTGCATGCTGTTCTGCAGCCGCTTCTGGTCTTGTTTCTTTTTGCCGCGGTACTCCTGCCCCTGTCGATGGCCGTCTTCGCCTGGGCGCTTCGCCGTACCAAAACTACCGGAACGATGATGCATCGCTAGCACCGTGTCCCCGAATAAATGCCAAAAAATTCCCGCACCGCTGGAAATCTCGCGTGAGCAATCCAATAAAAAAGGCCGGCCCCGCAATGCGGAACCGGCCGGTAAATCAAAGCGCGAGATCGTTCAGGACTTCTTTTTCTTCGCGCTCACTCTGATGTCGATACCCGGAGCCATCTGCTGCAATTGCGCGAGTCCTTCCTTGGCCTGTTGGCCGAAGGGCCCGTTGGGGTCGAGTTCAATGGCCTTCTGATAGGCCTCGATCGTCCCCGGTGCGAACTCAGGCACGTCTTTGTCCCCGACTTTTTTGACCGTCATTTTGTAAATAAGGCAGGCCCCCAGCAGGTACCAGGTCTGCGCGCTCTTCGGATCAAGCTCCGCAGATTTCTGTAGAGGCTCAATGGCATCGGCTCCCCGATTCGCGTTATACAAGCTGATTCCGAAGTTGCGCCACGCCGTCGCCGCTTTTGTCGGATCCAGCTCCGCGCTCTTCGTATACGCCGCGCGCGCTTCGTCAATCTTCCCCGCCCGCGCCAGTACGTTGCCGAGATTGTTGTAGTAGCCGGGGTCGTCAGGCTTGGCGTTGATGGCCTGCTGGTACGCCTGCGCCGCTTCTTCATTTCGGCCCGCAAGGTCATACGATTCGCCCAGCTTCGCCCATAGCAAGTTCTGGTTGGGATCCTTTTCCGAAGCTGTCTTTTGCGCGGCCTGGAATTCTGCGGACGCCTTGTCGGACAGATCCTTAAGATTCTGTTTCATCGCATCCCGCTGATCCGGAGTTGCTTTCGCCAAGTCGTCCTTTGCCTTGCGCTCCTGGTCGAGAAACGCGGACCCCGCGGTATAGTGGGCCTTCATGCCCTCGAATTTTGCTTTATCCTCAGACTCCTTCTTGTTTTTCTCCGCCGCTTCCGTGCCCTGCTTCGCAATATACTCTTTGAAGTTCATGTCCGGCATTTTGGTTTCTTCGCCGCTCGTGGCCTTCAACTGTCCCAGGCGGAAGGGAGGTTGCTTCTCGTTCGGCGGCGGAAACACCGTAATCGTCAACGTGTACACCCCCGGGCGAAGATTGCGTAACGCAAACCGGCCTTCCCCGTCCGTTTTCACTTCCGCCTTCGCGCCTTGCTCGCTCACGGACTCGATAGTCAGTCCAAACCATGGCTTCCCATTGGAATCCAAAATCGTGCCGACGATCGATCCGGTCTGCGCAGCCGCGTTCGGTGTGAGAATCGTCACCAACACGCCAGCTAGCAATACCGCAAGCAACATCGACTTCCCAAGTCTCTTCATGCTTTTTCTCCTTTGCCGAGGCGTACCCTGCCCGGCCTGGCTGGCGGGATGTGCCCTATTATCCTTAATCCTAGCTCTTTTCCAAGTCGACAGACATTCCTGTCTGTCTCCCCCAACTTTTTCCAAGTCCTACGAGTTCCCTACGAGTGGGCGGAGACCGCCACCCGGTACGGTATAGGATCCGGCACTCCCGCCTCCGCAAACGCCTTCAATCTGAGCAAGCAACTATCGCACGCCCCGCACGCCCTGTCTTCATTCTGGTAACACGACCACGTCAAATGCAGCGGCGCGCCCAACTCGATCCCGCGCCGGATAATCTCACTTTTCTTCAGCGTGATCACCGGTGTCGCAATTTCGATCTGCGTCTCCGGCCGCGTCCCCACTCGCACCAACTCCTGAAAAACCTGGTAATACTCCGCGCGGCAGTCCGGATAGCCTGAACTATCCTCCGCCACCGCCCCAATGTAAACCGCTCCCGCCCCAATCGCCTCCGCCCAGCTCACCGCCACCGCAAGAAAATGCGCATTGCGAAAGGGCACGTACGTCACCGGAATCGCGCTCCCATGCGGCCCCGTCACCCCCAATTCATTTTCCGGCACAGCGATTTTCGTATCCGTAAGCGCCGACCCGCCAATCGCTCGAAAATGATCAAGCCGCACAATCAAGCGCTGGTTTTGGCCCACGCCGTAAAAATCCGCAATTCCATCAAACGCTCGACGTTCGCGTTCTTGGGTCCGCTGCCCATAACCCGCGTGCAGCAGCGCGATGTTCTCCGCGCCGTGCCGCTCCCGCGCAATCGCCTCGCAAACGCACGAATCCATCCCCCCGCTCAGAAGGACCACCGCTTTCGAGTTTTGCGAATTCGTCGTCATCCCAATTCATTATAGCTCGACTAACAAAACAAGGTTTTCCGGGAGTTCACCTCAAGTCTATCTCCAAGATTGGGCACAGACCACGTCTAGGGGAAAACCCGGAAACCAGCAGTTTATAGCCAACATATTCAATAAACTTAATTTAGTACTTGACTTTATTTATTTTCCTATGCACAATCATGATGTTCCTGGATACTCGTATGGATATCTCCAAAGCCCTCTGCCCCGACTGCAAAGCGCCGCTGAACGTAATCCGTCTGGCTTGCCCAACGTGCAAACTCACTCTCGATGGAGAGTTCGAAGTCTCCCCTCTCGGTAAGCTCAACCAGGACGATCAAACCTTCGTTATCGCCTTCGTCCGCCATCACGGCTCGCTCAAAAAAATGGAGAGCATTTTCGGCATCAGCTATCCCACCGTCAAAAACCGTCTCAACGCTATCGCCGCAGCCCTCGATAAAAACTTTGAAAGCCCTTCACCGAATCTCTATGTCTTGGAACAGTTGTCCCGTGGAGAACTGAGCGTGGAAGAAGCTCTTGAGAAACTAAGCTGAACAATCCGAAAGGAGATCGTCACCATGTCTGAAGAGAGGAAGAAAGTATTGGAGATGCTGGCAGCAGGAAAAATCACCGCCGACGAAGCGGAAAAGCTGCTCGATAAGCTGAGCAACAACGCTTCGAACGAAACACCCGGCGCCGAAACGCCGCCAGCCTCAGCCGCGACCGGAACCGCGAAACCAAAATATCTCCGCATCGTCGTGGATCAACCCGGCCATAAGGAGGTCAATGTGCGGATACCTCTTTCCTTTGTGCGTTCAGGGAGAGGCCTTCTCGCCATAATGCCGAAGCACGTGAACGAACGCCTCGCCGAATACGGCATCAACGCGGGCTCCTTCGCCACAATGGACATCAATGATCTGGACCACGCAATGCGCGAGTTGAATATCCACGTTGAAAAGGGAAGCGAAAAAGTCCGCATCTTTTGCGAGTGACCACGAGGAACCTCTAAACTCCCTTTGTCGCCGGGTCCCACACGAACTTGTGCAGCTGCAATCCCAGCCGCACTGGCAAGCCATCCGCCAATATCCATTCCACCAGCGTGCGCGCTTCTAATCCTTGCCACTTCCCCGCCGGGTCATCAAACACCGGCGAAAACAAAACTTGCTTCACGCGCTCCGCCAAACGATGCCGCGCCGTGAAATCCCGCGCAAATTCATAATCCCGCCGCGTCGAAATCACAAACTTCACTTCATCCTTGGCGTCCAGTACTTCCAGATTCCGCATCTCAAACGTGTCCGCCTCGCCCGAGTCCGGACACTTCACATCCACTATCTTGATCACTTCCCCCGGCAGCCGCCCGGTATACCGCTCGCCGCTAGTCTCAATCATCACTGTATACCCGGCAGCAATCAGCTTCTCCGCCAGCGGATATACCTCTTCCTGCAAAAGCGGCTCCCCGCCCGTCAATTCCACCAGCGGCACGCTCGCCTGCCCACCCGATACCCCGCCACCGCGCCCCGCAAGCTCATCCACGCGCGCCAACACATCCTCGACACTCATCTTCGTCCCGCCGTGAAACGCGTACGCCGTATCGCACCAAGTGCAACGCAAGTTGCACCCCGTCAACCTCACAAAAACACACGGCAACCCCGCGCGCGTGCCTTCTCCTTGAATCGATTTGAATATTTCTGTTATGAACATGACTTTGGAGTGCGGCAGACCAGCTGCGGCTTTTTCAACCGCGCCAATCTCACCCACATCCTACTGCGCGCCCGAACCCGTTTTGCGCCCCGTTCTCCGACTCAACCACCACATGGCCCCCGCAAAGAGCAGCACGGGCAGAATCAATCTCCAATAAGCAGGCGAAACTCCAATGTAGCGAAACACCACGACATATCCAATCGCCACCAGCGCTGCCGGAATCAGAATGATGTAAAAACCACGATTCATCGTTTCACCGCTCTCTAGCCGCGCGTTCCCTTTTCCGTCTTTGCCTCGTTATTTCGTTACTTCTTTTCTTCTTCTCAATCTCTCGGTCTGTACTGCGCCCGGCTAGTATCCGTCTCCCACAAAATCACATCCGTTATCTTCGCTCCCGGCGGCAAATCCTTCAACCCGCGCGTCACCTCGTCATAAAAATACTTCGCCATATTTTCCGCGGAAGGATTCACCGTCTTGAACGGCTCCAGATCATTCACAAACTGGTGATCCAACCTCCCCATAATCTCCCGAACAATCTGTTTCAACCGCGTAAAATCCACCAGCAAACCGATCGAATCCAACTGCGGCCCCTCCAAGGTAACGCGCACCCTGTAGTTGTGCCCATGCACGTTCTCGCACTTCCCTTTGTACCCGCGAAGCGCATGCCCTGCCGAAAATGTCTCTTCCACGCTTACTTGAAACATATTCCCCTATCTTCTCTTCTCTGCGTCCTCTGTGCTAGCGTTTACCCCGGCCAGGTCGGGGCGACTTCTGCGTAAATGTTTTTTCCTAGTTCTTTTTCTTTGCCAGAAATCTCGAAACCTCCGCCAAGTCCGAGGTCATTTTGTACTTCGGCAGCGATTCCAGAAAAATTTTACCATACGCCATCCGCTGAATCCTGCTATCCAACAGCGCCAAAACTCCTCGATCCGTCTTCGTCCGAATCAACCGCCCAAACCCCTGCTTCAATGCCAAAACCGCCTGCGGCACCTGAAATTCCGCAAACGGATTCCGCCCGTCCTCTTGCAAAGCCGCCACCCGCGCCGCCACGATCGGATCGCTGGGCACCGCAAACGGCAACCGATCCACAATCACGCAAGAAAGCTGCTCCCCTGGCACGTCCACGCCCTGCCAAAAGCTAGCCGTAGCAAAGAGCACCGCCCCCGGCGTGTTCTTGAATCGCTCCAGCAAGACCGACCGCGGCGAAGTCCCCTGCAAAAGCAACGGAAATGGCACCCGTGTCCTAACCCGCTCGAAAAGTTCATTCATCTGCGAGTAGCTGGTAAACAAACAAAATGCCCGCCCCTGGCTGGTCTCCAGCAAATTCACAATTTCATCTGCAGCCTTCGCCGTGAACGCCGGATTCCGCACATCCGGCATGTTTTGCGGCAAATACAGCATGGCCTGTTTCTCGTAATCAAACTCCGGCGGCAACCCCCGCTCCTTCGCATGATCCAGCCCCAATCGATGTCGGATAAACTCAAACCGGTTTCCGACCGTCAACGTCGCCGAAGTCAGAACCACCGTATCGAACTGCTCAAAAAGCCGCTCGCGCAAAATCTGGCTGACGTCTATCGGCGTCGCCGCTAGAAAAACGCCTTTGTTCCGCCGCTCATACCAATACACAAAATTCCGCTCGTTCGACTCGAACAAAAACGTCAACTCCTGCCGCAATTCAAAACTGCGTCGCGCAATTCGCAGAATCTCTTCCGGCTTCTGCGTCATCGCCGCGCATTCCGTCTCAAATCCCTTCAGCGCGGACGCCAAGTCGTCGTATGCCTCGCGATTTTGCTCCAGGAACGCCTCTCGCTCGTTCCGCGAGAACGGAAACCGCCCATCGCGCGGCGGAAATGTCTCGAAAAATGTCCGGCTTCTCTCGCGAATGCGCTGTGTTCGGCGCAAAAGCGATGGCGTGCCCAAATGCAAAAGCCGCAAAGTCTGGTCCGCGTCTCGCGCCAACTCCTCAAACCGGAAGTTCGAAATCTGCCGGCCGAAATAATCGCTGGCGACATCCTCCATCTCGTGCGCTTCATCAAACACCACCGCCGAGTACTCCGGCAAAATGCTCCCAAAATCATCTTGCTTCAGCGCCAGGTCCGCAAAAAAAAGATGGTGGTTCACAATAATCAGGTCCGCGTCCTTCGCCCGCTGGTGCATTCCCGTCACGAAACACGGATTGAACGAAGGACACTTTTGCCCCGAACACGTATCCCGCCGCGCGTCCAGCCGCGTCCACAAGTCCGAATCATCCGGCAAAAATGTCAGCTCCGCGCGGTCTCCCGTCTCCGTCAATTTCGCCCACTGCTTGATCTGCTGAAACGCATCTAGCTCATCCATCCCCTTGAGCAGCGCCTGGTCCGCCATCGCATTCATCTTC
>DATEWL010000102.1:0-3074 GCA_035258025.1 Candidatus Acidiferrum sp.
CATGATTTGCATGTCATGAGCTTCACCGCACTTGAGGCTATGGTCGAGTACGAGCCGAGGGCCCGCCATATCCCAGTGTGCCTTCCTGAATGATGAATTGTGCCAAGCTGGTTTGGAAAAAAATTGGACGAAGATCGAACCAAGTCGTGTTCGCAGAGGCTCTAAGGCTCGGGAAGGGTGAGGCGTACAAGATAGTGTTTGAGATGACTCGGTCCGCGGAGGATGCACAGGCGCCGCCACCCGCCCCAGAAAAACCCAACGACTATCCGCCATGGTAGTATGACCCCTATCTCGGGGAGCGAGTCGTACCCTCAGCAGGGAGCCAAGAAAACATGGCGGAATTGGAATCCGTTGGCGCGCCGCTGGCAGCTTCTGTCCCAGCCCCTGCCTCCTCCGTCCCGGCCGCGACAATTCCTTCGCGCCACTTTCTCCTCGTCCGCGTCACTCACTGGATCACCACGTTCTGCTTTCTCGCCCTGCTCGTCACCGGCACGGAAATCGTCATCTCTCACCCGCGCTTCTACTGGGGCGAAACCGGCAACGTACTAACAACGCCCCTCTTCAAACTCCACATCCCCTCCTCGCGCGCTCTCGTCCCCTCCGGCTACGGCTACGTCCTCCCGGACCAGAACGGCTGGAGCCGCTACCTCCACTTTCAATCTGCCTGGATTGTCGTATTGACCGGCTTGCTCTACGTGCTCTACGCCTTCTTCACCGGGCACTTGCGCAAAAACTTGCTCCCCGCCAAATCCGATCTTTCGTTGCGCGCGTTCTGGACCGCAATCGCTAAGAATTTGCGCTTCCGTCGCCCGCCGGCCGCAGAAGCCTGGTCGTATAATCTCCTTCAGCGCCTCGCCTACCTCTTCGTTATCTTCGTGCTGTTCCCATTAGTCATCTGGACCGGCTTGGCCATGTCCCCCGCCTTTGTTTCCGCGTTTCCCGTCGCCGTCAATTCGCTCGGCGGCCAGCAATCCGCCCGCACGCTTCACTTCTTCGTCTCTCTGGCTCTCGTTCTCTTCCTTCTCGTCCACGTCGCCATGGTTTTTCTCGCCGGATTCTGGAGCAGAACGCGCGCCATGATCACCGGCCGCGCCGCCACCACCACTCCCACGGAGCACCCATGAACAATCTCTCCCGTCGCAAACTCATCGGCACCGGACTCGCCGCCACTGCCGGTGCCGCAGGCCTCGGCGTAGCCGCGCGCCTCGCGCAAAAGTATGGACTCGTCCCGCCCGACCACGGCGGCATCTTCGGCCTCGGCGAAACGCTCACTTACGCTTCCCAGCGCCTGCTCACCAGTCACTCCCTGGCTCGCGAGTTCTCTCACAGCCAAATCTCCAAGCCTCCGCTCGCCAACGAAATGGCTCCTTTGCCTGACGTCTTCAAGCGCCTTCAGGCCGGCGGATTCGCCGACTGGCGCCTCTCCATCGACGGCCTCGTCGACCGCCCCGCCTCGTTCTCCCTCGCCCAACTCAAGAGTTATCCGTCTCGCAGCCACATCACCATGATCCAGTGCGAAGAGGGCTGGTCCTATATCGCCGAGTGGATCGGCGTGCCTCTCCACCACGTCCTCGATGCCGTCGGCGTCCAGCCGCACGCCCGCTACGTCGTCTACTTCTCCATCGATAAATACTGGTGGGACAGCATCGATATGGCCGATGCTGCACACCCGCAAACTTTTCTCGCCTATGGCATGAATGGCGATGAACTTCCCGTCGGCAACGGCGGCCCGCTCCGCATGCGCGTCCCCCGCCAGCTCGGCTACAAAAACGTCAAATTCATTACCCACCTCACCGTCACCGACAGTCTCAAGCGCTTCGGCAAGGGTCTGGGCTCCGCCTCCCCCGAATCCGGCTACGCCTGGTACGCCGGCATCTGACCGCCTCGTCTCCAACTGTAGTGGCGCAGCATGCTGCGCCCCAAACTCCTAGCCCGCATCTTCACCTACAAGTAGCCCCGATCGGCGTCTGCGTCCTGCTCCTAAAAGGATTCCGCGTCCACGTCACCATCCGCCGGGTGGAGGTCGAGGGTCTAGAAAGAGCCTTCGGGATTGAGATGGTTTTGTGGAACTGTGGAAAGGCGCGGAAGAGTCAATCCCGGAATAAGGCAGAGGAGCGACCCACCGTTTGCAGGATGCAAAACCGCGAACGGTGGCCACCCAAGAGCTAAGGCGCTGCCACCCGCCAGAGGGGCTGTTCTAGATTCCATCGAGCCGGATCGATGAAGCCTCGAAGAAACTTCGAGGAATATAGTGATCCTTCCTGTTTCTCGCGGGCTTCCGAATCGCAGCAGAGCCTTCCATCGTGTCTCTTAAGTATAGCGGAAATGAGCACGGAGCTTCGGTGATCTAGCATTCACCCTCATTTAGATTTCATCTAGTTTCATTCAGGCCAGCCCTTGAAGAAATTCCTCGTTCGCGACGGCTTGATATATCTCATATAACTAGGCTCGTCCTAGCCCCGGAAGCCAGGTCGTTGAAAGATTCATGGCTGGATGAATGCGTCCAAATCACAAACAGCCTGCGTTGTACAAAACCGGTCAAGCGGAGCCATCGTGTCCTCCATATCCAGCGGAGGCAATTGCTCGTAATACGTAATGTGCAGCTTGTCTACAGGCCAGAGCGGAATGTGGATGCCTGCCGAGATCATGGGCATCGACTTTGCATCGGACCAGTGTGCGACTAGCAACATCAAGCATCGAAACTGGAAGGCGATCTTATAAGTTCCGTCAGGCGGAGCCGGATACTTTGGCGGCGCTTCTGCTATGTGACGCCATTGATTCCGCTGTATCTGATTGAAGTCCGCAGTCCAAATGGACTGTTGTCCGAACACGCCCACACGCGGAGGAACAGCGCCAGCGTGGTCCGACATATAGCGCATGTGCTGCGGAGGCGGTGTCTTCTTGAGAGGCACCGCGTGACTGAGGACATGACCGGTCTTGGTTGCCCACTTTGCGAGCGTGGTCCTTTCATCGTCCGAAATGCTCAGAAGGTTTACCGTGCCTTCGATCAGTGGTTTGAGAAGTTCCTTCGTTTGCTTTTCCAGTTCATTCATCCAGCCATTGTTGCAATCTCC
>DATEWL010000103.1:0-7618 GCA_035258025.1 Candidatus Acidiferrum sp.
AAAAGAACACCCCCACTGCCACAGCCGCGCCAATTCCCAGCGCCGTCCCAATCCAGATCTGCAGTCCCTCACTGGACAGCTCGACCGCCCGCAAGATGATCGCGAGCTCCGCTCCTTCGCGCAAAACCATGAGAAAAACAAAGAAGAAAATGCCCCAACCCGCAGCAGCCCCCGCCCGCCCCACATAACTTTCAATCTTCTGCTCGATTTCTTTTTTCAGGTGGCGCGCAACGCGATTCATCCATAGGATCATCGTAATGACGAACGCTGCCGCGACGAGGTACATTACCCCCTCGAACCCGTCTTCACTGATGCGCCAGCGCTCCAAAGCAATCGCCACGGCCAAGCTCAGCGCCCCAGCGGCGGCCGCGCCATACCAAACAAAACGCGCCAGTTGCGAGCGGCCGGTATGAGAGAGATAAACTAGAATGATGCCCACGACGAGAGAGGCCTCGACGCCTTCACGGAGAGCGATGAGAAAAGCAGGAAGCAAAGAATCTCCAGTTGTTATTCATTTGCAACTACAATATAAGTCTACGCTTTGTATGAATTTACGTCAACCGGACCAATCCAGTCCGCTTTCTTATTTAAACTTACGGTAAACTACAAAGCCTGCTCAATTCAATGACCATTCCCGTTCACGCCCGCCAAGCTGTCTCTTTCTTAACGGCGATCCTTCTCTGTTGCGCACAATCTTTCGCGGAAGCTCAGTCTCCAGCACAAACTCCGTCCTCCCCGCCACAAACGGTCCCCAATGAAGCGCAGCTCGAAATGACCCCGCATCCCAATCCAAAATACGCCAAGAAAATCTCTGAGCTCGGCGATAAAGAGCTCGCCGACGGTCATTTTGATGAAGCACTGAACTACTATCAGCAAGCCGCGCGTTACGCGCCCCAGGACACCGCCCTCATCGAGCGCATTGCGTCCATGCGCTCGAAGCTCGTGCGCGACCACGTCGAAGCCGCAGAGCGCGACGCCCTCGCCGGCCACGCCGACGTAGCAACAGAAGAGTTGGCTAAGGCTCTGCTTATCGACCCAAGCAATACAATTGTCACCGAGCGATTGATCCAGATGAAGGCCATGAAAGATGAGCCTCTCGCGCCTGACCAGAAAATCGAAGGCTTGCCAGAACTGAAGCCCCACGCCGTCAAATTGGACGTCAACTTGCGGGGCGATATCAAAGCAGTTTATGAACAGCTGGGGCAGCTATTCGGAATAAAAATCACCTTCGATCCGGACCTCCCCGCGCGAACCGTCCGGCTACACGCTATCGATATCGATTTCGCCACCGCTCTGAAGATCCTTGGCGTTCAGACCGGCACATTCTTCCGCCCGTTGACCTCCACCCTTTTGTTCGTGGCTCAGGACACTGTGGAAAAGCGCCGCCAATATGCTGTGCAAGCCGAGCAATCGTTCCTCTTGCCTGCCTCCGTCGGGACCGAGGAGATGACCGAGCTAGTGCGCGTTCTGCGTGAAATGACTGGGTCGACCCGCGTCGAACTCGATGCACAGAACCACGCCGTCACCATTCGCGACACTCCGGAGAGACTTGCGCTTGCGGGCGAACTCATTCGTCAAGCCGAAAAATCGCGCGGGGAAGTAATGCTGGAGATAGAGATCCTCGAGGTCGATCGAAACAAAGCGCGCACTCTGGGTATTCTTCCGCCTCCTTCGACAGAGCTGATTTCTCTCTCTACCGGCATAATTTCTCAATTGGAGGCGGCGAAGGACCTCAGCACACTCGTCACGCTTCTGGCGAGCATTTTCGGAAACGGAGGAACCGCCGCCAGCGCCGGAACTTCCCTCAGCTCCCTCATCCCTCCAGTGGCTCGGGTGGGAGGCGGCAAGACGACGTTTCTCCTGACAATGCCGACGTTCGCGGCCCAGTTTTCCGACGCCCTGACGCTCGTGCACAGCGGGACCCAAGTCTTATTGCGCGCGCAGGACGGTAAACCTGCCTCTTTCTTTGTCGGTGATCGGTATCCGGTTACTCTTTCTCTTCTTTCTGGAAGCCTCGGGGCGTCCACACCCGCCACATCTATTGGTGGAACGACCGGCAGCATCCTTCCTAGCACTTCTTACAACGTTGGCATCGGGCCCGTCGCACTCACCGCGGCCGATTTCCGTAATATAGGTCTGCCTGACCTTGCCGTCGTCAACGAGATCGACAACACAATCACGATTCTCCAAAATCAGGGCTTAGGAACTTTTCTTCCAGTCGCCACCACTATCTCGCTTGGCGCAGCCAGAACCACCGCACCCACGATTGCTCCCGCCATTGCTTCCGCGGTCCTCACTACCAGCGGTTTTCATGATCTCCTCGTCACGGATCCGGTCGCCAACACCGTACAAGTCCTCCTCAGCAATGGCGATGATACCTTTAAGGAGGCCGCAGGCTCTCCGATCACCGTGGGCCAGGAGCCCAGCTCCATCGTCGTCGGCGATTTCAATGCCGATGGCAGTCAAGATTTTGCGGTGACGAATTTCAAGGACAACACGTTTTCTCTTTTTCTCGGCAACGGTGATGGAACCTTTAAGCAGGCAACGGGTTCGCCTTTTCCCCTGCCGACCACGGCGACTGGCCCCATTGCGATGACTTCGGGCGATTTTAATTCGGATGGAAATCTGGATTTGGCGATAGTGAATCAAACGACAAACAATGTCACGGTGCTTCTCGGCAATGGCAACGCCACGTTTTCCCTGGCGACTGGCTCCCCATTTGCCGTGGGTAAGTCCCCGGTCGCCATCGCTTCAGCAGACCTGAATAGCGATTCACACGCGGACTTGGTGGTTGTGAACCAGGCAGACAATACCATCAGCGTGTTACTGGGCAACGGTGATGGTACGTTTACTCCGGCGCTAAATTCTCCGCTCGCCACGGGACAGGCGCCCACGGCCGTCGCGATCGCCGACTTCAACGGCGATGGCGTTCCAGACATTGCTGTGACCGACCCGCAAACGGATAGCGTGTCGGTATACCTCGGCCTTGGCCAGGGTTTGTTCGCGCCGGCCTTCGAGCTTCCCGTCGGCACGAATCCTACGGCCATCCTGGCCGCCAGCCTCAGCGGGGCCACTTTGCCCGATGTCGCGATTACGGACAATCCCTCCGGCACCGCGGGACAGGTGACCGTAATCCTCAGCCCAGCGAGCTTGTTTTCAAATCTGTCGGGGTCAATCGCGCAGACGCCGTATCCAGGCGCGGAATATGAAGATATCGGCGTGAAGATAAAGGCCACTCCCACGCTCCATCCAAATGACGATGTTACGCTGCAATTGGAGTTCGAGATTCGCGCGCTCGCCGGCTCCAGCATCAATGGCATCCCGATCATTACTAACCGCACAATCTCACAAACCGTGCGCATTAAAGAGGAAGTACCTACAATCATTAGCGGACTGCTCGACAATCAAGAATCCCGCACCCTCACGGGCCTCCCCGGCTTGGCGAATCTTCCTGGCGGAGTGGGCTATCTCTTTGGCCAGAGAAACACAACCGCGCAAGACACCGAGATGCTGATTATGATCACTCCGCACAAATTGCGGCTTCGGGACCGCGTCTCACGCTCTATCTACGTCGGGCGCGATACAAGTGTGAGCCGCGGCTCCCCGCCCGCGCCTCGGCAGCCGCAACCTTGATGGAATGGCGAAAATGCACGCCAGCCGCGCCCTCTCGGAACGCTCCTCGTTTATGGCAATGGTTCGAACACGACGATGGGTTGATAGGTGCGCGGTACCAGGGCTTCGGCGATGGCCACAAGTTTGTCTTGCTGGCTGAAGACGCGCAGGCGCGGCGGCTTTAATTCTCCGGCCTCGAGTTGCAAGGTTGCCCCCGGTGGCAGCTCTACGCGGCCAGGCTGAATCTGCGAGACCTGTACATTGAATTTTGTCCCATGCCGCACACGTTTCTCAATGATGGGCAGCACATTGACGCGTGGAAAATTCGGCAGCAGATTCTCCAGACGGATGAGGCAATCGGCAAATTTTCCGGCGCGCGACGCTTCCGCCAGCTCTTCCAGCTTGATGGCTTGTTCCAGCGAAAATTCCCCGACCGCCGTTCGCGTAATTTCCGCTAGGTGCGCCCCGCAGCCGAGTTTTTGCCCCATGTCGTGCGCGAGTGAGCGAATGTATGTGCCCGACGAGCACTCGATCACAAACCGTGCGATGCTGCCTTCAACGCCGGTCAGCTTGTACTCAAACAGCTCGACCTCGACCGCTTTCAGCTCGACAGGCTGCTTCTTGCGCGCCAACTCGTACGCTGGCACACCTTTTATTTTTTTTGCGGAGAAGGCGGGCGGCATTTGTTCGAACCGGCCCACGCTCTCTGCAGCGAGCTTTTCGAGAAGCGCTGCATCGAGCGCCGGCGCGGTATCCGGCCCTTGTGCTTCCCCGTCCGAATCGTACGTATCCGTCGCGAAACCAAACCGGAACCCCGCCGAGTAGCGCTTCCTGCGTCCGTTATAAAACTGCACCAGCCTGGTAGCGCGTCCGAGCAGCAACACCAAAACACCCGTCGCCAACGGATCAAGCGTGCCCAGATGTCCGATTTGCCGGAATCCTGCGAGGTGCCGCACCGCATCGACGACATCGTGGGAAGTTTTTCCCCGCGGCTTATCGATAACGAGCGCGCCGTCAAACGGCGCAGGCTGAGGCTGGCGTGGCATGGAATGAATGGTCGGTGATCAATTACCAGTTGAAATTGGAATGTCTTTAAGACGCGGCCGGCTTGTCCTTCTTCATCTCTTTCAAGAGCTGATCGATTCGCTCCGTGTATTCCTGCGAATGGTCCAGCGCAAAATGAAGCTCAGGCAGCCGGCGAAGCTGCAAACGCTCGATCAGCTCGCGGCGGATAAATCCCGAAGCATGCTCGAGCGCCTTGATCGCGTCCTTCTGCTCTTTTGCGGATCCCTGTATGTTGATGAACACGCGCGCGTGCTTCATGTCCGGCTGCACACGCACTTCGCTGACCACAACCATACCTTCGAGCCGCGGATCTTTCAGCTCGCCCGCGAGCATAGCGTTGATCTCGTGAGCGATTTCCTCGCCCACCCGTTCATGGCGGTGATTGGCTGGACTCATTTCCGTCCCCGCGGAGCTTTCTAAATAATTTCGATCGCCTGGTTGATCAAAAACGAGCCCAGAATGCGGTCCGCTTCATCCAGGACTTTTTGCAGCACTTCGTTCACGTGCTTCTCTTCATTTGAAAGCGTAACGACGCCGATCACCGACCGCTGCCACACATCGTGATGGTCCAACTCCGCCACCGCAACATTAAACTGTCTCCGCAGCTTATCTTTCAAGCTGCGCAGCACTTGCCGCTTGTCCTTCAACGATTGCGCGTCTGGGATGTGCAGCTCAAGGGTAAGCAGACCGACCGGCATGAGCGCTCCGGGGATTGTTTCTTATCTGCGGCCGGCGGTTCCGACGGTCTGGCCGGCTGCTTCCGCCGCGCTCAGCTTCTGAACGCTGAAGCATTCCAAAACGTCGCCGACTTTCACGTCGTTGAAGTTCGCAATGCCCGCGCCGCATTCAAATCCCGTCCGTACCTCACTCGCGTCATCTTTAAAGCGCTTCAACGAGCTGAGCTTTGATGTATAGATAACTGCGCCATCCCGCACAACGCGAATCTGCGCGTCGCGCTTGAGCACGCCGTCCACCACGTAGCATCCCGCAACGGTGCCTGAGCCTTTGACCTTGAACGTGTTCCGCACTTCCGCACGTCCCAGATACGTCTCTTGCAGGACCGGCTCCAGTAGGCCTTCCATGGCCTTCTTCAGTTCGTCAGACACTTCATAAATGATCGTGTGCGAGCGGATGTCCACGTGTTCCTGCTGCGCGAGTTCCATGGCCTTGCGGTCTGGCCGGATTCCGAACGCGATGACGATCGCTCCCGAAGCCGAAGCCAGCAGTACGTCGTTTTCTGTCACGGCGCCAACGCCCGAGCCGATAATTTTCAGCTTCACCTGATCGGTCGAGAGCTTCGGCAGCATTTCGCTGAGCACTTCCACAGAGCCCTGCACGTCCGCCTTGATGACGATGCCAAGTTCCTTCACGTCTCCAGCCTTCAGCTGTTCGTGAAGTTGATCGAGAGTAATCCGCGCTCCGCTCGAGCGGGCCATTTGCGCATCGCGCTGCTTGCCCTGGCGATACTCGACGATGTGCCGCGCCTTGGCCTCTTCGGTTACTTGGAAGTGGTCGCCGGCATCGGGCACGCCCTGTAATCCCAGCACTTCCACCGGCGTCGAAGGCGGCGCATCCTTAATGGCTCTCCCGCGATCGTCAAACATCGCGCGCACTTTGCCGAACACCGAGCCGCAGATGAAAAAGTCGCCGGAGTTGAGCGTTCCGTTTTGCACCAGGACCGTAGCCACAGGGCCACGTCCTTTGTCCACCCGAGACTCCAGCACCGTACCGCTCGCCGGTGCGTCCGGATTGGCCTTCAGCTCGCGCAAATCGGCCACCAACAAAATCGTCTCTAACAGCCTGTCGATGCCCTTTTTCTGCTTCGCGGAAACTTCCACAAACTCGGTGTCGCCGCCCCATTCGGAGGGCACCAGGTTCACATCGGAGAGCTGGCGCTTCACGCGTTCCACTTGCGCTTCCGGCTTGTCGATCTTGTTGATGGCCACAATGATGGGAACCTTCGCAGCCTTCGCGTGGTCGATCGCTTCCTTGGTCTGCGGCATGACGCCGTCATCGGCCGCGACCACAAGAACCACAATGTCCGTCACCTTCGCGCCGCGCGAACGCATCCTCGTAAACGCTTCGTGGCCCGGCGTGTCCACAAAAACGACGCTGCGGTCGTTCACCACCACCTTGTACGCGCCGATATGCTGCGTGATTCCGCCAGCTTCCCCGCCCGCTACGTCCGCTTCGCGAATCGCATCGAGCAAGCTCGTCTTGCCGTGGTCCACGTGACCCATGACCGTGACGACCGGCGGCCGCGGCTTCAAACTTTCCTTGGTCTCTTCCTTTGCAACTTCCAACACCATCTCTTCTTCGAGCGAGACGACGCTTACAACTCCGCTAAATGCTTCCGCAAGAGTAGTCGCCGTCGGCACATCCAGCGCTTGGTTGATGCTCGCGAAAACTCCCCGATCGAGCAGCGTCTTCAAAAGATCCTTCGCGCGCACATCGAGCTTTTCCGCGAGTTCCCGGATCGTGATGCCTTCCGTAATCGTAACTTCGCGCGGAGGTCGCGGTTCCGGCGGCGCGATGACAGCTGCCGCAGAGCGGCGATCCCCTGCTCCCGGACGCTGGCGAGTCGGGTGGAGCTTGCGCTCACCCTCCTGCTCCCGCTTGTCCATGACAGGCCGCTGCCTCTGGGGAGGTTTACGCGTATAGAGCGGCTTGCCCGGCTCCGCTTTCGGCGGCACCTTGTCTGGGGGCAACGCCGGCAGCATTCCGGGACGTCCCGGCGCACGCGGACCCGGACGAGTACCGGTGGGCATCGCTCCGCGCCGTTGCTCAAAAGGTCGATTCGCAGGTGAACTCCCTGTTCCACCAGGGCCGCCGGATCGTGGTGTGTACTGCCTTCCCTGACCGCCTTGCTGCATCGGACGCATTGGCTGGCCAGGACGTGGTCCTCCGCCGGAACGCTGCCCGCTTCCCGGCGTCGTTCCAG
>DATEWL010000104.1:0-2225 GCA_035258025.1 Candidatus Acidiferrum sp.
ATGGCCAAGTCGTTCTGGAAAACGTCAGCTTTTCGTATGAATCCAGCAAGGAAGTTCTTCACGAGGTGAGCTTCGAATCGCAACCCGGAACGGTTACAGCGCTCGTCGGCCCATCGGGCGCGGGCAAATCCACGATCATCGGCTTGATCTCGGCGTTTTACGTCCCCTCGGGCGGCCGCGTCCTCGTTGACGGCATCGATCTCGCCACGGTGAAACTGAACTCCTACCGCACCCAGCTCGGCGTCGTCCTGCAAGAAACTTTTCTTTTTGACGGCACCATCCGCGAAAACGTGGCCTTCGCGCGCCCGGACGCGAGCGAAGAGGAAATCCTAGCCGCGTGCCACATCGCGCGCGTCGACGAATTTGCCGAAGCATTTGAGAAAAAGTACGACACGTTGGTTGGCGAACGCGGCGTCAAACTCTCCGGCGGGCAGAAGCAGCGCGTCTCCATCGCCCGCGCAATCCTCGCCGATCCGCGCATCCTGATACTCGACGAAGCGACCTCCAGCCTCGACTCCGAATCCGAAGCACTAATCCAGGAAGGCCTTCGCTACTTGATGCGCGGCCGCACCACCTTCGTCATCGCCCATCGCCTCTCAACGATTCGCCGCGCCGAACAAATACTCGTCGTCGAAGGCGGCCGCATCATCGAGCGCGGCAATCATGCCTCGCTCTACGCCGCCGGCGGCCGCTACTACGATCTCTACACGAAGCAGCACGAAGTCGAGAGCAATCTTTTCCTCGCGCCTGGCGAAGGCTCGCTCGATCCTGAAGATGCCGATGCCGCCCGCGCATCAGCCGTCGGACGCGGGGGCGCTGCGATTCCCGACGCGATTCGCTTAATCCGCGGACAAAACAACTAGAAACACAGAATTAGGGTTTTGGGAAAAAGCGGCGGATGGCTCGCGTGTGCTTCTATATGGCAAGCATGCGGCACGACTCGGCGGTACTTTCGGAGAATTTATACGGTGGTCGCGCGCCGAATGACCAATTTCTTCGTCGTTGGCGGCGGAATCAACGTCGCCATCTTGCGGATCATAGCCAGTACCAGCCGCTTATCTCCATCAGAAAGCGTGGTGCTGAATCTCTTGATCTCCGCGAGGAAGCGAATTTCGTCTTGCGAAAGCTCGCCCAGCATCTTTTGTGTCTCGCGGTCGCGGGGCGTCTCCGTGCCCGGGAAAAAATCCGCGAGCGAGATATCCATGGCTTCCGCAATCTTGGCTAGCGTTTCGAGCGACGGCACGGTGTGGCCGTTCTCAACGCGCGAGAGGTAACAGCGCAATAGCCCGGTGCGGCGCTCAATGTCTCCTTGCGACAATCCCCTCTGGCTGCGATACGACTTGATGACTTCTCCGATGTTTACACGTGGTTTTTCTTTTGGCACGATGACTCTCCAGGGTCGAGGGGGTAGCTTAGTCACTAACAGTAGGAGAAGCAAGGGGGAATTTACGGGCGATGCTTCCAATCCGTTAACGCTTTGTCTCCGCTTGTGGAAAACACCGTCAGCTATTCTTCCGGGATTTCTGCGGATTCGAGCGCTTAACGCTGCGTCGGGGTAACCATGGCTGGCTGCTGCAGCCGGAATTCCAGCAACGTTTCGCTAGGTACTTTCACCTTTTCACCCTTGGTGAACACCTGCACTCCAGCGCCTGCCGCGGAACCTGCTCCCGCGCCAATCGCTGCGCCTTTTCCCCCGCCAGCGATCGCTCCAATGATGGCTCCGACAATGGCCCCGCCGCCCACTTTCTTGGCGGTGTCGGCGCCTCGGCCCTGCCCTTTCAAGCTGTAGTCGCTG
The DNA here is from genome assembly GCA_035258025.1 of Candidatus Acidiferrum sp. Taxonomy (GTDB): domain Bacteria; phylum Acidobacteriota; class Terriglobia; order Acidiferrales; family UBA7541; genus Acidiferrum. Next base: position 1,796 of record DATEWL010000104.1, read on the forward strand.
CTGACCAGCGGATAATCGCGCCCGTCAATCACAATGCGCATCAGTTCCAGCTGCAACTCCGCGCTGCCCGACAGCTTACCCGCTTCTTTCACGTTTGCAAGACGGCCATAAACGTCCGTGCCTTTGCGCGCCAGGACTCTGTTGTTGACGTAAAGGTCAGTTTCGAGGCTGGCGTGGAAAACGTCTCCGACATTGTTTTTGGAGGAATCCACACCATCAATCATGCGGACGAGAAGCACTTGTCCCGCCGGGATGGTGACTTCGCCATACTGAGCTGCGGGATCTTGCCCCGGAGGAGTCTGCGCTGCCACGGATACTGGTTTCGCGGCGGGAGGTGGTGGAGGTGGAACGTCCTGCGAAGTAACGGGCGGCTGTGAAGCATCTTGAGCAGGCGCAGCAGAAGCAGCCGAAGTATCGGGAGCCTCAGCCG
>DATEWL010000105.1:0-4063 GCA_035258025.1 Candidatus Acidiferrum sp.
CCCAATGCGAGCGTGAGAATGGCAACCGCGGTGAACCCGGGGTTTTTTCCCATCATGCGGAATGCATAACTGCAGTCGCTGACAAGGATTTGACAGTGCTCCCACGGAGCCGTAGTGAAAATCCCAACGATGGTTTCTTTCCAGAGCTTGAGCGCCCCCAGGAAACCTCCGCGTTCTTCCACCTCGCGCTGCTGCTCTCGAAAGACGCCTTCCATCTCGCCCTCATAATTTGTCCGGAAGTCGAACGGAAGTACACGAACCAGCGCTCGAAACAGCCTTTGCGAAAACGGCAGGGTCTCTTTTCCCATGACAGTCATCCCTCGCTAAACAAGTTTTGGTTTTCGGAAAAGCTTTTTGGCCCGGGCCTGGCCGAGCGCCTCTTCCATACGCTCTGCTTCGGCAACTGCCACTTCGCGGCCAAATTCCGTGAGGAGGTAATAGCGACGCCGCTCGTCGTCGAGCACCACTTCCGGCCGGTGGTCGGATTCTGCGATGAGCCCTGCGCTTTCCAGCCGCGCCAAATTTCCATAGAGCGTCCCCGCGCTCAGTCGCACCTTGTCGTCGGTGCGCCGCGCCACTTCTTTCAAAATGGCATATCCATGCTTCTCGCCGTCGGCCAGCGCCAGCAGGATATGAAACATCGCTGGTGTCAGAGGCAGGAACGATTCGGTTTCTCGCTTTTTCCTCACGTTTTCACCTGGCGGCTCCTGCAAACCCGGACTGCACCTCTATCGACTGAAGGAAGACTATATCGTGATACGTTATAGTTGATTTGCAAGTTCCCTGCCAAGCGAAAAAGTTTGCAACTTGTGGGTTTCAGAGGACTTGCCTGTCTACTCGAAGCCATGTTTGCTCTCGGCTGTCCGCTTATGGGACGAAGTGTCGCGAGGCCGGACAGTTTTCGCTCAACAGGAAAAGGACGTAAGGGCGGGTTGAATGAATGCCTCGCCGATTTTCTGGCAAAGATCACTGGTTCTTGCTAACGTTTCCGATCACTGTTCCTTCGAACTTTGGAGAACCTCGTTTTGGGAGAATCGCATGGCGACCTTTGGCCTCATTGAATATGCGGACGCGAGCCCGGAAGTTCGCGCCGTCTATGACGACATCATGGCCACGCGGAAGACCGATTGGATCAACAATTTCTGGAAGGCCATCGCTCACGACCCCGGCACTCTGAAACGCACCTGGGAAAGCATCAAACAAATTATGGGTCCGGGCGCCCTCGATCCGCTAACCAAGGAACTTATTTACGTCGCCGTCAGCGTCACCAACAATTGCCACTATTGCATCGCCTCGCACACCGCCTCCGCTTTCAAAAAAGGCATGACCGATGCCATGTTTGCCGAGTTACAGGCCGTCATCGGCATGGCCAACGAGACCAACAAGCTCGTCACCGGTTACCAGGTTGAAATTGATGAGCAATTCCGCCCGCCGCTGAGTCGTTAGAGCAGTTTCCACCCACAACACGCCTGTCCTTCGGGACAGGTGTTTCCCTGTTGGTACGCCCGTACTATGGCTGCAGAGCATGGGCGAAGAAGAACATATAGAAGTTCCGGGAAAGCCCTGTCCATGCAGTATCCGAACAAAAATTTTACGCACGAAGTGAGCACCCCAATGGCGCCTAGCAGCAAAGAAAATGAAGTCCTAACCGCCGCTCCAGAGACAGGGTCCGGTGTTTCGGTCGCCGCCGGTCCGCGCCATGAAGATACAGCTACTGGGAGCAGACCGCAGCCCGTCGCTCTGGAAGTCCCGGTAACCGTCAACGGCGCTCGAACGGTTGAAGGTAGCGATAAGCGCGAGCCATTTTCTGAGACCACAAAGACCGTCCTTGTTTTCGGCAACGGCGCCGTCATTCGGCTGGGTTCGCCGGTGTCCGCAGGCCAATTGCTCTTCCTCACGAACGAAAAAACAAGGAAGGAAGTGGTCTGCCAGGTCGTGAAATCGAAGAATTACAAGAGCGTCAGCGGCTATGTGGAACTCGAATTCACGGAGTCGGTCGTTGGCTTCTGGGGGATGCGGTTCCCCTCAGATCGCATCGGAGCGCAGACTCCCGCCGTTGCGCCGGTTACAACGCTTCCGGCCGCGGCCAAAGGCAATCCGATTGCTCCCATCTCATCTGCACTAAAGCCTGTGAGCCCCGTCGTCAGCGCACCGAAAATTTCTGAGATCAAGCCTGCGCCGGAGCCCCGCCCTGCCGAGATAAGTGTGATTGCGCCTGCGTCCCCGAGACCACAAGCGCCGTCCGTCCAAAATACCGCGGCGCCCGTAACTCCGGTTGCGAATAAAACCGACGTGCCGGTTGCGCCAGCTCCCACAGCCACTTCTTCGCTGGCGTCTTCCCTCGCGAGTCTCCTGAGCGCGCCAGAGGTGCCGCCAGCTGTGACAGCGTCTAAACCGCAATCGGCCGCTCCCACGGCCGAAAACAAACTGCGGCCACCAAGCGTCGCCGGCCAGGACTCGACCGAAGAGTTGAAACTCCAAGCTGCGCGGCTTCAGGAACAGCTCTCTTCTATGCTCTTTAGTGCTACGCCGGCCACAAAGCCAGCAACTCCAGCGCCCACAGTGCCCGCTCTCGATCCAAAGGCTGTTTCGGGCGCGGTTTCTCAGATATTCGAAATTGCCAAGTCCGAGCCCGTTCCGGTCAAAGCTGCTTCGCCTGCAAAAACTCCGTCTCTGACGATCAAGTCATCGCTGGATACGGAAGAGGTGAAAATACCATCGTGGCTCGAGCCTTTGGCCCGTAACGCCGCCACTCCCGTACCGCCAGACCTCGCCGAACCCGAAAAAGCCAAGCAGCTCTCCGAGATTGCTGCACAAGAAGAGCGTTCCTCAGAGCCTCTGCCCATAAGCGCAGTGGAAAGCATTCCCGAATCCGCGCTGCCAGCTTTCGGCAGCCTGCTCCCGCTCGATGAACCAGTAATCACCCATGAGCGTTCGTCAGGCGGCTCCGGTAAAGGAGTCTTGTACGGTGCGATAGCCGCGGCTGTTTTGCTGGCTGCAGGAGGCGTATGGTACTTCTTGCAACCGACGAAGGCTGCTCAAGGTACCAGCGCGCCTTTCGTGTCAGCTCCGAGCCCTCAAGCTAGCTCTCCAGCCCATGCCCTAGCGCAGCCCGTGTCACAACCCGCATCGCAAATCTCCACGACCACGCCTCAACCAAACTCCAGCTCGAACGCCACGCCGGTTTCGAGCGCGCCCGCCAGCGCGCCTTTCATCCGAGCTCCACAGAATCCGCAACCTGTTCCTGCGACACGAGACAACACTCGCGGCGCGGGCACGACGATTCCCGCTGCCGCTACCGAGCGCATTTCGCGGCCTCCCGCGGAACCGGAACCCAAGAAGCCCGCTCTCGGCGAAGTCCACTTGGCCAGTCCCACGATGAATCGAGCCGCAACTGCTCAGGATGATGGAGCCGAGGCTCCCGCAATTCCTTCAGGCAACGCGGATGAGAATGCGGGCGGACTGGACTCCGGGCTTGCAGCGGGGGGTAACGGAAGGCAGCCTGCTGCTCCCGAAGCGCCGCTTCCCGTCGGCGGAGATGTAAAGGCTGCAAAGTTGATAAGTTCCGTCGCTCCGGTCTATCCGATTTTGGCGAAAAACCAGCACGTGTCTGGCAATGTAGTCATCGATGCGTCGATCGACGAAACCGGACACGTCACGACGGTGAAAGTCATTTCCGGCCCCGCGCTGCTACATCAAGCGGCAATGGTCGCCGTGCGGCAGTGGAAGTATCAGCCGGCATCCCTCGATGGCAAACCAGTGTCGATGCACCTGACGGTCACGCTGCAGTTCCGTCCGCAATAGTTCATGTTCTGCGGCCACGCGTGTTAGCCTCGGCTAGCGCTGCTTCACGTCATTTTTGAGCGCTTGATACAGGAAAAACGCGCGGCAGCCGAATTTCCACGGCTGGCAGCAGAGGGAAAATTCCGTGAGGTTCGCTCTGATACCAGTAGGCGACTGAATAGAAGTTGTCTCCGCGATCGTTCGCATGCCCATGTTCGATCGTGGCGCGCAAAGATTTCGTAAACGGGATCGGTGAGTCGAGATGGAAGCGATAAACGGA
>DATEWL010000106.1:0-2645 GCA_035258025.1 Candidatus Acidiferrum sp.
CCGCCGAGCATGCCACCAATCATGGGCCCTATCCACCAGCCACTGCCTCTTCCGCCGCGGCCTGAGCCTCCGCGGGAGATGGCCCTGATGATGTTAATTATTACGAAAATGAAGATCAGAATCGGCCATATAGGAAAAGACCGAGAATTCTCGCGGCGCTGGACGGGCCGAGCTGGTGGCGTTGCGGTGAGCGTAACGCCGCGATCGTCGGCGATGAACTTGGCGAGGGTCCAAGCTGCGGCTTCGATCCCGGCGCTGTAATTTCCCTGGAGAAAATAGGAGCGCATCAGGCGGCCCGCGTCGCCGGCGCGAGCGTCGTTGATGACAGGTTCGAGGCCGTAGCCGACTTCGGTCCAATACTTCCGGTCGGTTGGTGCGACGAGGACGAGGACGCCACGATTTTCTTTTTTGTTGCCGACGCCGAGCTGCTTGAAGAGTTCGTTGGCGTACTGCTCGACGGTTTCGCCCTCGAGGGAGCGCACTGTGACAATGGCCATCTGGGCGCCGGTTTTTTGTTCGAGCTCGGTGCAGAGATTTTCGAGGCGAGCCTTGGCGTCGGGAGAAATGATGTGGGCGAGATCGGTGACGTAGCCGGTCGGGTGGATGTCCGTGATTTTTTCGGCGTTTGCGGCGAGCGCGAAGAAAAGAAAAACGAAAAGAAGCTGCGGCTTGAAAAATCGCGTGGTCCGGGGAAGACGCTTGGAAGAGGCCAACTTCATGCAAGAACGACTATAGGAGGTGCGCGGGAACCTGTAAAGAGAGGCAGGTGGACGAGAGCTGGCCGCCTCCTCGACACGGCCAAGGTAAAGGACTTGCGGTTCCTCGAAATGGTGGGTTTGAAATCAGGGCTTGGCGGCGAGATCCTTGGGGAGCGGATTATCGGGGCGCTCTTCGTCCCAGAGGATGCTGACGATCCACCAGCGCTTGCCGTCGTTGAGGAGTTGAAGGCTGTTGATGCCGCGCGCGAAGGGCGATTCGCCGGCGTTGTGGCGGGATTCGTAGCTGCTGAAAACCTGAGCGATGTTGCCGAAGGTTTCGACGCGGCTGTGGATGGGCGACTCGAAAAAACCGTTCTTGAGGAAGTATGCGCCGCCACGATTGACGTAATCATCCACAGTGTTGGGATGGACGCGGACGGAGCCGTCGGCGGCTTTGCCAGTGGAGGTGAGATGCGCCCCGGGGAGGAAGAGAGAGCGGAAACGATTCCAGTCACGTTCGCCGGGAGGGCCAGAGATTACCGCGTAGAGAGCGACGAGGACATGGTCGATGGAGTCGACATCTTCGGATTTGGCGGCGGGAGCACCCGCAAAGGGATCTGGGGCGGGCTGCTGCGAAGGCCGCGCCGCACTCTGCGGTTGCGAGGCGGATGGGCTCGGGGAAGATTGCGCTACGGAAGACTGAGAAATGCTGAAAGCTACGGCAAGCGCCGCGGACAGAGTTAGAAGTGCGAGCTTCATGAGTGAATTCTCCAGAGAGATTTTGTCGGGCGAGCTGATAGTTCTTTCGAATTGGACGCGGGAACTATACCTCAGGAGAGCGGCGGGCCGGAGAAAATCGGCGGGGCATTTAGCGGCGGAAGTGAGAGAAGAGCCAGAGGAGGAAGGAAAGTGCTGCGCTGAGGACGAGGCAGGTGACGATAGGGAAATAGAAGGTGGTGTGTTCGCCGCGATGGACGATGTCGCCGGGGAGTTTTCCGAGGCGGAACGGGAGTCTGCCACCGAAATAGAGGAGAGCACCCACGAGGACTAGGACAACACCGAGTAGCAGTAAGGTGCGGCCAAGTTCGCGGAAGGGCTCCATAGGGGCATTATAGAAGATGAGACTCGGCGGGTGTATACGCGAGGAATGAGATAGGCGTTTCGCGGTAAGCTTCGGGGCGCGAGGCTGGATACATGAACTTCAAACCAAGGCTTTTTCGTAAATTCGCAAAGCTAGGTGCAGGGGCGCTGGGATTTTCGCTGACAGCTTACGTGTGCGCACACCTCACCGGCGGGGCCACAAGGCAGCGAGCAGAAACTCTTCCAGGGGCCGAGCAATCCATTCCCGTGCTAACTATAGAGATTTTGAAAAAGTATCCTCACGACCCGCACGCTTTCACGCAAGGGCTCGAATATTTCGAAGGATTTCTGTACGAGAGCACGGGAGAGACGGGCCAATCTTCCGTTCGAAAGGTGGATCTGGAGAGCGGAAGAGTCGTGCAGAAAACGGACCTTGATTCTGAATATTTCGGAGAAGGGCTGACCATCTTCCGGGGGAAGATCTACCAGCTGACGTGGCTCTCAAAGACGGGTTTTGCGTATGACTTGCGGAGCTTCCGAAAGCTGCGGGAATTTCACTACGACGGTGAAGGCTGGGGGCTTGCCCATGACGCTTCGAACCTGATCCTCAGCGACGGCACAAACCGACTGCGCTATCTCGATCCTGAGTCGTTCAAAATGGTGCGCACGCTGGAAGTTTATGTAGGCAAGGAAGCCGTCACTAATCTCAATGAACTTGAATACATCGAGAACGATATTTATGCCAACGTGTGGCATTCGAATCGCATTGCACGCATAGATGCCCACTCGGGGCAGGTTCGCGCGTGGATTGATTTTTCCCCGCTGGCTTCACAAGAGCAGAAGGAGCCGGAGGCGGTGCTCAATGGC
>DATEWL010000107.1:0-6317 GCA_035258025.1 Candidatus Acidiferrum sp.
GGCGGCGATTGCGGCTCATCACCTCACATTTCAGAAAGCCCTGGCCAAAGGCGTGAAAATCGGGCTGGGGACAGATGCAGGAGTGTACCCGCACGGACGAAATGTCGAAGAGTTTCATCTGATGGCGGATTTGGGCATGAAGCCAATCGATGCGCTGAAAGCAGGAACCTCGGTGGACGCGGATTTGCTGGGGTTATCCGACAAGATTGGCACTCTTGAAGCCGGCAAGCTCGCCGACGTGGTGGGCGTGCCAGGCGATCCGATGGAGAATATTCGTCAGACGGAACATGTCTTTTTTGTAATGAAAGAAGGCGTGATCTACAAGAACGATCGAGGGACGGCAGCGCACTAAGCGTTAGAAGGACGCCCCACAGTTTCCGCGAACGGAGGGATATCCATGGCTGATCTTCCCAAAACCGTTGCATTAGACTTCGCCTGGTACTACGAATTCATTGCGGCCCACCTTCACAAGTGGGTCGACCCGCTAACGCAGGAGCAGTTCTGGCACAATCCGTTCACTTACGGCAACAGCGTCGGCCACCTGACTTTGCACCTGACCGGCAATCTGAATTACTACATCGGAGCGCGGGTTGCGGAGACAGGATACGTTCGCGACCGCCATCGAGAATTCACCGAGGCCGGAAAACCAGACAAAGCGAAAGTGTTGGAAGCCTTCGACCAAACCATTGCGATGGTTGTTTCAACGGCCAGAAAACAAAAGCCAGAAGATTGGATGGCCCCTTATTCAGCGGACCTCGAACCCGAAGCGGCGGAACGCTTCATGATTTTTCTCCGATGCGCCGGCCATGCTTATCACCACGTCGGACAGATTATTTTCCTGAGCAAAGAGCTGACAAAAGGAGCGGGGCCGCCATCAGCGTCCGCCTAGAAAAGGGTCGCCGCAAGCCGGGCCCGATCACCAGAACCTGGAGCACCCGTGGAGCACAGGGAGATGTCAAAGGGCAAGGCCGTGCTCCTTGTCTCTTTGTCTGGGCTTACAGCTGTTATCTCAGCGCTGGAGTTGCATGGCTGGCACGTCTATCTGGCCCTGGCGCTGATCGGCATTGGGCTGACCATTGGATTCGCCCGATGGTCGCGCAAAAATTGAAAGATTGAGTGCAAAACGAAATTCAAGGAGAAACATCATGCGCAACTTGCGCAAGAAGTCTTGGGTTGCCGTTTTTCTGGCGATTGCCTGCTTGCTGAGCGTGCGCCTCTTTGCTCAGCAAGCGTCTCCCGCGGCGGCTTCCACTTCAACCACACCAACGATCGACCAATCTCTTGAGATGAAAGGCGCGTTCAGCCCGGAGATTTCGCCCGACGGAAAGCGCGTGGTCTACGAAGTTTCGCGGACGAACTGGGAAGATAACGCCTTCGAGCGCGATTTGTGGATTGTGGAGACGGCGACCGGCGAAGGGCACCAACTTACGGCGTCGAAGAAATCGAGCACGAATGCGGCGTGGTCGCCGGACGGCAGGTGGATCGCATTTCTCTCCGACAGGCCGGGACAGATCACCGGCACACCAGAGGGCAAGAAACAGATTTACGTCATTGCGGCAGACGGCGGCGAAGCCAGGCAACTCACAAAAGTCGAAACCGGCGTGAACATTCTTGCTTGGTCGCCGGACTCGAAGAGGCTGGCCTTCTCCGCGGAGGATCCAGAACCGAAAGCGATGAAGGACCGCAAGGAAAAGTACGGCGACTACGACGTTGTCCACGCCGATTACAACATGGTTCATCTATGGACGCTGGACATCCCCACGAGCGAGACGGGAGCAATCTCCGAACCGATGCGGCTGACAAAAGGAGTGGCCTTTAGCGTTGGCGAGTTTACTTGGTCGCCGGACGGGACGCGCATTGCCTTCAGCGCGCAGCGCGATCCGGATTTGATTTCGTCGGAGACGGCTGATATTTACGTCGTGACAGTGAACGATGACAAAGTGAAAAAGATTGTGGACACGCCCGGACCGGACAGGAATCCGCAGTGGTCTCCGGATGGAAAACAAATCGCCTACGAAACGTCGGCCGCGTCCAAATATTTTTTCTATACGAACATGAAGATTGCCGTGATAAGCGCGGATGGCGGAACGCCGCGCGTATTGACCGACGCGTTCGACGAAGATCCTGGGCTAATCGCGTGGGCGCCGGATGGCATCTACTTCGCTGCGGAGCAGAAGACATACGCACATTTGTTCCACCTGAACCCCGATACGAAAGTTATCGAAAAGCTCAGTTCACCAGAACACATCGCGGCATTCTCGTTTTCCTTTTCAAAAGACTACAAACAAGTTGCGTACCGCGCGGCGCTCGAAAACGAATATCCGGAGATATTCACGTCGAGCGTGGCGCCGTGGCAGGCGAAGAAACTCACTTCGCTGGGCGACCAACTGAAGGCTTTCAAAATTGCACGCCGCGAAGTAGTTTCCTGGAAGTCGACTGACGGAGCCGCGATCGAAGGCGTTCTCTATACGCCCGCGGACTTCAAGCTCGGCAAAAAATACCCCCTGTTGGTCGTCATTCATGGCGGACCAACCGGTGTGGATCAGCCGATTCTGAACGCGGACCGGTATTACCCGCTCGAACGCTTCGTCGCGAAAGGCGCACTGATTCTGCGGCCCAATTACAGAGGCTCAGCGGGATACGGGGAGAAGTTTCGCGCGCTGAACGTGAGAAATTTGGGAGTGGGCGATTACGCTGACGTGATTTCCGGTGTGGACGCACTGATCGCGAAAGGCTTTGTCGACAAAGATCGCGTCGGCTCGATGGGTTGGAGCGAAGGCGGATATATTTCGGCATTTATTTCGGCGTCGAGCGACAGGTTCAAGGCGGTGAGCGTCGGCGCCGGGATTTCTGACTGGGTGACGTACTACGTGAACACGGACATCACGCCATTCACGAGGCAATATTTGCATGCGACGCCCTGGGACGATCCGGAGATTTACAAAAAGACTTCGCCAATCACGTACATCGCGAAAGCGAAGACGCCGACGCTGATTCAGCATGGAGAAAACGACCGGCGCGTGCCCATCCCGAACGGCTATGAATTGCGGCAGGCGCTCGAAGATCGCGGTGTGCCAGTAAAGATGGTGGTTTACAAGGGATTTGGCCATGGGATCACCAAGCCGAAGCAACAACGCGCGGTGATGGAAGAAAACGAAAAATGGTTCGCGAAATATATCTGGGGTGAAGAACCTGCTCCTTCGCCGGCGCCCACACCGCCGGTGAAAACCGAGAAAGCAGACAAGACTGAAAAACAATAAGCCAAAATGATTGGTGAGCGCTACGCTTCAAGTTTGAAGCGGGTCGAGGCGAGGCGGTAGAGACGGCGCCACAGCAGCCGATTGATCAGCACGACGATCGTCGCCATGATCAGCGTGGAAGCCAGCAAAATATCAAAGCGGCCTGCATCGCTGGCGCCGCTGATCGCGCTGCCGAGTCCCGTGGTCGAGACTATCCTTCCTTGAAAGTGAAAATACTCGGCGATGATGCTGGCGTTCCAGGCATTGCCGGAGGCGGTCACCATCCCCGTGACCAGATACGGAAAGATCCCCGGCAAGATCAGATAGCGCCAGCGATCCCAGGAGCCGAAGCGAAAAATGCTGGAGGCTTCCTTTAGATCCGTCGGGATAGCCATGGCCCCGGCGATGACGTTGAAAAGGATGTACCACTGCGTGCCCAAAAGCATGACGAGCAAAGCGGCGAGCTCGAGACCGCCGCGGAATTTGATCAGGAACAAAAGAATGACGGGAAAAAGCGCTGTCGCCGGAATGGAAGCAGCGATCTGTGCGAGCGGCTGAGCGATACGCGCAAGGCGCGGGCTGAAGCCGATGGCCACACCGGCAGGGACAGTCCAGAGGGCGCCGATGAGGAGCGCGGCGTTGACGCGAAGAAGCGTGAAACCGGCGCTGCGCAAGAGTGTGAAATAGTCCTCGCGACGCAAGGCGGAAAGTTCGCGAGCCGCGTGAACTAGAGCGAACCCGAGACCGGCGAAAATCACTGCCGCGAGAACGATGAGAAGCGAAAGGCGCGTGCCTTGGCGTTTCGGAACGGAAAAGCTAGCTGCAGCACGTCGCGCGCCGACAGCAAACTTGACCGTGATCCAATCGAGGACCGGCCGCACGGCGAGTCGATAGAAGCGAATGACGAAAGATGCGCGCCCGAGAAGAGTGAGCAAGTTGTGCGAGGTTGCTTTGGCAGTCTCGACTTGCTCGAATTTGAATTTGTCAGCCCAGGCGATCACCGGCCGCCAGATCAACTGATCCAGAAGGACAATGACGGTAACCATGGCCGCGAGTCCCCAGAGAATCGCCCGTGTATTGCCATGGCTCGCGGCGGTTTGGAGAAACGAGCCAAGCCCGGGCAGGCGGAAGTCGCGATTGCCGAGAACAAACATCTCGCAAGCCATGAGGAAGAACCATCCGCCGGCGACGGACATCATGGAGTTCCACACCAGGCCGATGGTGGAAAACGGCAAATCCAGCTCGACGAATTTTTGCCAGCGGCCAAAGCGGTAAATAATCGCCGCCTCTCTTAGTTCGCGAGGAATGCCCTTCAGCGAAGAATAGAAGCTGAAGGCAATGTTCCAAACCTGGCCGGTGAAAATGAGAATGATGGAACCGAGTTCGATGCCAAGCTGGCTATGCGGAAAAAGCGCAACCATAGCCAGCATGACGCCCGGAAGAAAACTAAGCACCGGTATGGATTGCAGAATATCGAGAAGCGGAATGAGGACGATCTCCGCCCGTTTCGAGCGGGCCGCAACATACCCATAGGCGAGCGCGAAGAGCATGCTCAGCGCGTAGGCCACGCTCAGACGCACCAGCGAATAAACCGCGTAGAGCGGCAAAGCGCGCGGGCTCTGCGAGATTTCGACTTGGGCCGGGACGGGCCCGAGCCAGGTGTGGCCAATGGCGTAGACGCCATAGATAGCGGCTACAACGAAAAGAAAAACGGCAAAATCGATCAGGAAGGACCAGGACCAGCGCGAACCGGCGGGCCGCCGGATGGCCGGAGGTACGGGGCTCGCGCTCTGGGAAGCAATCGTGGGAGTCGTCACAGGAAGGTCAAGCCTCGGTGAGAGTCAGCTTGCCCGTGGCGGCGTCATAATCGAAAATCTCCGCGTAGCGCCCCCACTGAATGGCGGTTTCCAGCTGGCGGCGCGATTCGTCCTCGCTGAAATGTTCGTCAAGGAGGTCGCGAAAGAATTCGTCGGAGAGCGTGCGGTTCGATTTTGATTTCAAGGCATTTTGCATCTGGCAAAGCAGCGGAATATTTGCGAGAGCGGCTTTGCGAAAGATCGCTTTGCGCGCCTGGATGTCCGCCTTAGCGTAGGCCTCTCCTTCGGGAGTAATGATGGCTTCGCCCTCTTCGAGGCGAAGCATGCCGAGGAGCACGGCGGTGTCCATGGTAGGAAGAAGTGCGTCAACTTCGAGGCTCAACTCATCGGCAAGTTTGTGAAGATCCGCGCGGCCACCATGGTCCGCGAGAATTTCCAGCAAGCCGGCCAGTCCGCCGGGGCGTGTGTGCGGGAGCATGATGGCTTTGCGCGGCACCTGCTTGCCCGGAGCTGCGGTCTTCGGAGGAGCTGAATCGTGCTCGTGGTCAGGCCGCGTCAGGACGCGATAGATGTCGTCGACGAGCTCGACGAAGCTGGAAGATTTGCGGTCGCGAGGATGTGGGATGTTCACGGCAAAATCGGCGTGAATGTGGGCGGGGTTGCGGCCGAGGACGACGATGCGATCGGCAAGGACGACGGCTTCTTCGATATTGTGGGTGACGATGAAAATGGCGCGGGTGGGAATTTTGTGATCGAGCCAGAGCTCGAGAAGTTCGCCACGCAGCGTTTCCGCGGTGAGCACGTCGAGCGCGGAGAAAGGCTCGTCCATAAAAAGAACTTCAGGCTCGACAACGAGAGCGCGCGCGACTCCGACGCGCTGCTTCATGCCGCCGGAGAGTTCCTTGGGGTAGGCGGATTCGAAACCGTCGAGACCGACGGCGTCAATGATGCGGAGCGCACGCTTGTGACGCTCGAGGGGCGGCATGCCGCGAGCTTCGAGCGGGGCTTCGACGTTTTCGATGACGGTGAGCCAGGGGAAGAGCGCGAAACTCTGGAAAACGATGGAAACGTTGGGTGTTTCGCCGCGCACCGGCTGGCCGTGCCAGAGGACACTGCCGGCGGAGGCAGGGGCGAGGCCCGTCAGCATGCGCAACAAGGTAGACTTGCCGCAGCCCGAGGGGCCGAGGAGCGCGATGATCTGACCCGGATAGACGGCGAGGTCGGTAGCCGCGATCACCTGGATGCGGCTGCCGTCGGGCTG
>DATEWL010000108.1:0-2031 GCA_035258025.1 Candidatus Acidiferrum sp.
TCAGGTTTCCAATCGCGCGGCCGCGGTGAACGGTAGTCTGGAGAGGCTGCAGCAGCAGCAGAGCGCGGCCGGATACGGTCTTCGCGGCGACATGGCAGCCCGGCAGGCGAGCATGAATACAAACCTGTCGAAGGCGGAAAGCGCAATGGAGCGCGGAGACTTGGCCACTGCGAAGAAGCGCGCGGATATGGCCGAGGGCGACGCCGAAGCGCTCGAGCACTTTCTCGGACATTAACAGCGGGACATTGACCTCGGGAGATTGATCTCGGGAGATTGACCGTCCCGCTACTGCGTTACAGTCTTGACCGCGTCACCCGTCTTGAACCCCGATCCGGAAACTGGCGTGGCGATCGAAGAAACATCGTCCACATCCGTGACTTTTACCACTCCCACCGGCGAACTCAAGCGGCGGAGCACCTGCCCCGTCGCCGGGTCTTTGATTTCTTTAGTCACGCGTTCCACGTTGAGTTGATCGCCGACCTTCACGCCCGCCTTGGCACCTACATTAAGGATAAGCTGGCCGCCATCGACGGCCGCGACCAACCCCTGCACTGTGACGGTGCGAGTCACGAGTTTATCTTTGTCCGCGATCACCTCCGTGCTGGTCTGCTCCACGGCGGCTTTCACGGCTTCCCCGATGATAGTGCTCTGGAAATCGCTACTGCCAAAATCAGCATTGCCGCCGCCAAATCCGTGCCAATTGCTGCCGCCCCCGAGCATCGAAGTGCTTTCGCGTTGCGATTCTCCTTTGCCCTCGGCCACACCCAGGATCTCGCCGGTGTCAACGTCGACGAGACGCGCAGTTAGAGCCACAATGGCTTTTGACTTTTTGTGGCCAAATCCTCCAATGCCCATGCCCGTCCAGCCTCCGCCTGTTCCGCCGACGTTCGTATTCTTGGTCTCATTGCCGAATTGCGTAATACTGCCCACGATGATTGCATCCACACCCAGCAACTTCCCGATTTTAGCTGCCGAATTGGGATTGGCACGGTCACTGTTGGAAAAGTTCTGCTCCGCCAGAATCTTGTCGAGTGCCTTGCGTTCAATCACGGAGTAGCTGCCATCCTTGACGAGGTAGGTCACCAAGAGGTCCGAGATGCCCTTGCCAATATCGACGTCCTGACCAAAAATTCCCGACACTCCGGCATGCACGGTGGCGTAGTCGAAATCGAAAATAGCCACGCGTTTCTTGCGGCCTTGCGCCGATGGCGCGGCGGGCGTTTGCGCCGCTGCCGTGGCGGGCGTTTGCGTCGCTGCCGTGGTTTGCGCCGGATGGGGTGAAGCGGCCATCACGTTCGTTCCTGCCAGGCAAATGAAAACTGACAACGCAAATAAACATACTTTATGGTTCTTCATACGTCCTCTCTTGGGAGAAAGAATCGACGACCCCGTCAGAACTTCCGCCCGAGGCTAACTCGGGATACCGTTCTTGTCAACACAAGGTTTATCCGTTCCGAAGCAGGATTCTCCAGCAATTGTCGTGGCGCCAACGAAAGCAAAAGATGTGGTAGCTGAGTTCCTACGCTGTGAATCGTCATGAATCGCCCGTCCCGCGCCTTACCCAATGTGTGCTACCTCCTACCACCAAGAGGCCATTTACGAAACCTCCGAGGAAAAGTATTTTGGCAGCGAAGAGTTTTTGGGCAAGAACGTTCATGAAGCGTCCGTGACTCGCGGAAGTTACGGAACGGTCGACCAACGGCGACATGCTTGTCCCATGCGAACTTTCCAACGGGGAAATCAAGAAATGACACACAACTCTGATTATTCATTCGCGATCATTCGGTTCAACGAGAAAACCTACATGTCGGGTGGGGTCGTTGCCGTCATCAAAGGAACGGAGAGCGCCCAAAGAGCTCTCAACGATTTCGAATGGTGCCAGAGCCAGGAAGACCGAAGCGCCGGGTGGCGCTACTTTGTGGAAGAAACCGATCTGCAGCCGGGGATGGATCCGGCAAAGGCAACCAGACTCCGGCAGTTGCGGCTTGATCTTCAGGACTCCCAAGCGAAGAGTTTCTAGCAAAAGCCTTT
>DATEWL010000109.1:0-6862 GCA_035258025.1 Candidatus Acidiferrum sp.
ATTAAGGGGTTCTGCAAAATCGTGCCCTCTGCCTATCCGCATCATTTTATTCCTGCTTCTCGCATTCGTCTTTCAACTGTCGACTGTCAACTATCTTTCCTCTATGCTTCCTCCATGTTTGGAAAGCCTCGCCAAGTAGAAACCGAAACGGAATTATATGAGGCCGCAGTCCGCGCCCTGATGCGCCGCGCGTATTCGGTCTATGAGATGAAACAGCTGCTTGGCCGACGAACAGAAGACGACAAGCTACTACGAACCGTCATGGATCGCCTGAAGCGCGCCAAAATGATCGACGACGAGCGCTTCGCGAAACAATTTGCTCGCCAACGCATAGAGATCCGCCGCCAAGGCAAATTCCGCATCGCACGCGACCTGCGCGCCCGTGGAGTCCCCGACCGCCACATCGAAGCCGCTCTAGCAGACGCCGCCAAGGAAACCGACGAGGCTGCGATTGTGCGCCAGCGCCTGGAACGCAAACTCCGCTCCTTTCGCGGCGAGATTGGCGAAAATAAAATGGCGTCGATGTATCGCAGCCTGTTGCGCGCCGGATTTTCCGCTGACGTCGTCCGCCGTGAACTGAAAGCCATAACGCGCGAGGATGTTCCAGAGACGGAGTCGCAGGCCGAGGAATAAAATAATAGGTCGCGCAGTTTTATGAGCAGACGAAACGGCAGGATCCCTCGTTTCGCCTTGCCGCGCGAGATAAACGCGTTCCGTCAACCGGCAAAGAGGTTTGTTCACACTCTCTGATCCGCTATTCGGCCCGGGGGCATAATTGAGGTTTACCTTAGTTGCTTCGTTCCTATTCCTGACGCTCACTTCCCAGCTCGCCAAGGCACAGTCAGCAGTTGTGGATGAACCAGAAGCAAATCCCGGGCGTCCCACCGTCTCCACTCCGGCGACACTCACGCCAGTCGGATATCTCCAGTTTGAAACAGGTTTTGTACCTGCCTACGACTCGCCTGAGTTCTCGTCGCGCTACGGCCTCGACGAGGTTATAAAGCTTTCCGTCGCACCGCGTCTGGAATTTCTGGCTGTTTCTGAACCGATAGCGCACTTTACAACTGACGGGATCAGCGCTAACGGCGTGGCGGATATTTTTCTAGGTGCGCAAGGCGTCGTTTACCACGGAGAAGGCGCGAGGCCCACTCTCGCGCTCAGTTATTTTCATCGCGCCTACGATGGCGGTGCTCCTGAGTTTGACTACGGCAGCCCCACCAACTCATTTCTGATCCTGGCCAGCGCCGATGTGAAGGGATTTCACTACGACGCCAACGCCTTTTTCACGGAACTGGAGCAAGGGCCCGTGCGGCGCGGCCAGTTTGGTCAATCCCTCACCATTTCCCATACTTTCGCGAAACGGTTCACTCTGTCCGGAGAAATATGGCGCTTCACGCAGCCATTCCTGCGAAGCAACGCAGTTGGAAATCTTTGGGCAGTTAGCTATACCGCGCGCAAAAACTTGGTTCTTGATACCGGCTTCAATCACGGCTTAACTGACACATCCACACACTGGGAGGCCTTCGTCGGTTTCACCTATTTGCTCCCGCATCGTCTCTGGAAATCTCAATAATTTCTAAATTTTCTAGTCATCCGGAATCAGCCTCGCCACGGATGTCTCCTGTTTTTGCTATCCTGAATCTCACTAGCTGGTGTGCAGGAGTCGAGGGACGAGATGAGACGTTGGATCGTTGCCATTCTAGTTTTCGTGGCGTTGCTCGCGGTTGTGTACGGTGTGACCATAATTCGGCGCGGATTCAGCGCTGCCGATCAACCTTCGGACTTGGAGCGCGTCATGGCGCGAGCCGTACGAAATATCGGAATCCCGAGCCGCACGCGGAACGAAAAGAATCCCCTCTCCGCGACTCCGGACATTTTGGCCGAATCTCGCGAGGATTTCGCAAATCGATGCGCGAACTGCCACGGCGACAACGGAACGGGCCCGTCGAACATCGGCCAGAATCTCTATCCCAAAGCGCCCGATCTCCGCAAGCCCGCCACGCAGCATCTCACCGACGGCCAAATTCACTACATCATCAAAAACGGAGTCCGCCTCACGGGCATGCCCGCCTGGGGAAATCCGCACATCGAACAAGACGACACCGACGCATGGAAGCTCGTTCTTTTCGTTCGCAGCATCGCCGGCCTGACGCCGCCGGAACGATCGCAACAAGCTGCCGCACTAAAATCGGCACACTATGTGGGCTCCGCAGCATGCCAGAAATGCCACGAGAAAATCTACGAGCACTGGAAGCGCACACCGATGGCCAACGTCGTGCGCGATCCCCGCGAGCATCCAGAAGTCATCATCCCCGACCTCGCCACGAACAACGTGAGCAAGAAGTTCACGAACGCAGACGTGGCATTCGTTTACGGAAGCATCTGGAAGCAGCGTTACTTCACAAAAATCGGCGACGACTATTTCCCAGAGCCCGCGCAGTGGGATGTGACCAACCACGTGTGGAAACCGTATTTTGTGGCCAAGGGGACGGACTGGTGGGAGCCGTTTTATCCGCCCGATAACATGCAGCGCCCAACCGGACCCACCTGCGACGGCTGCCACTCCGTCGATTACAACATTCACACAAAACAGGTTGCCGAGTGGAACGTCGGCTGCGAGCGTTGCCATGGCCCGGGCAGCGAACACATCGAGCACGCCACGCGCGGCAACATCCTGAATCCCTCGCGCATGGACTACGTCATCGCCAACGACACCTGCATTCAATGCCACTCACAAGGACGTCCCCTAACGAATCCGATGGAAGGAAATTATTACGACTGGCCGGTCGGCTATCACGTGGGTCAAAATCTCGCGAATTTCTGGCAACTTGAAGATCACAAACTCGGCGAACAAAGCTTCACGCATTTTGCGGACGGCACGGCTCACAAAAACCGAATGCAAGGTAATGATTTTGTGCAGAGTGTGATGTACCGCCGCGGCGTAACCTGCTTCGATTGCCACGACGTGCACGGCACGGACAACTACGCGCAGCTGCGAAAGCCGGTAGATAAGATTTGCCTGGACTGTCACCAGCCCGGTTCACGCAACGGACCGCGCACCGCGACTCTCGAAGAGCATACACATCACAAAACCGGCTCAACGGGGAGCCAGTGCGTAGCTTGCCACATGCCGAAAATCGAAGTGACGATCCCCGATGTTTTCGTAAGCGCTCACACGTTCAATTTCATCGCTCCCGCGATGACCGACAAATACAAAATCCCGAATCCCTGCACGGCCTGCCATACGGACAAGACGACAGCTTGGGCGACAGAAGCGCTGCGTCAGTGGCCTGAGCGTTCGCCCTGGCGAATGAACTAGCAGCTCCTCGAGCCGTGTTTCATAAAGTTGTCTCTGAATTAAGAACAAGCCGGTACTTTCGGTAGTCTTCGCCGGAGCCAAACCAATCCGGAAGGTTTTCAAGAAACACGGCGCCGAATTTTGCGTTGAGAGCCTGGCTTCCGCCAGGGCGGGCGTGCCCGTAAACAACATCGAACCCCTTGCCGGCAGCCAGACCCAGCCAGTGGGCCTTCAAAATGGCCCCGTATCCCTGCCTTTGAAATGCAGGAAGGATCGTGTTGGAAAAACAGCACACCGCTTTTTCCTTTTCGCTTTCTGGGAGGACTAAGAGATCTTCGATGAGCTCGCTGGAGCTAGTCAGGGGAATGCCGTAGGACTCTCCGGCGAGCTCGCCATCCACAAACATCCACACAAAAAACGCGCCGGGTGTATCCCAAACCTCCTGCTTCTGCTCGAGATCGAGCTGCAGGCCCGGGTGGTAGACCACCTCAAAATCCATTGTCTGCTCTAGCGGAACGTCGTACTTGAACTTGATGACAGCCACTGCGCCCCTCGATTCCAGCGAGTTTGTAAAGCAAAGTGACGCCACTTGATTTCCGCGGATTTCCCTCAAATGAGTTTAGCAATAGCCACCCTCTCCTAAGTCTCAAATTCTTACGGGTAGTGGCTGGCGGCAGGACCGTCCATTCGATCCGGAGTGGCGCGCGCGTCGCGTTCGGTACATTTCCTTTGCTATGTTAGGATTCCTCGTCTTGCGACTCGCACGCTCTTGCGCGATATTAAAGATCTACGAGTTCGCAGAATTGAAACCAGTATGCAAATGACGAGCGATATCCTAATAATGGGAGGCGGAGGAACAGGCCAGCTTGCGGCTGGGTACCTGCACAAGCGCTTCCCCAAACTGAAAGTAGCCGTAGTCGAAGGCCCGCACAAAAACCGCCCCATAGTCGGCGAATCTCTTGTCGAGGTAAGCGTTGATTTCCTTTTCGAACTCGGTCTCGGCGCTTATCTGGTGGAAAAGCACTACCCAAAATACGGCCTCACCTATTATTTCAAACCCGATATCGACAATCCCGCCGACCGCACGTACATCGTCGACGAAATCCCCACCGCCCCGCCCATCCTCTCTTTCCAAATCAACCGATTCACATTCGACAAAGAAGTTCGCGACCGCAACATGGCAAACGGCGTCGAGTTGATCGACGCCACGGTAGCCGGCGTCGAAATCAGCACCGACGGCCGACTACATACTGTGACCGTGCAAGATCCCGCAGGCGGAAGACAAACGCTGAGCGCCCGCTGGCTCGTCGACGCCACCGGCCGCAACCGCGTGCTGCAGAAGCATTTGCAACTCCAGGAAAGGGTCGCCGAACAGAAAGACGTTTTCTGGTTCCGGCTCGCCAATTTCAATCCTGAAATTCTCAGCCATATCCAGGCCATCAAGACGCCAAACCGCTGCTACGTCCCTTACTACGCAACGCATCACTTCTTCGGAAAAGGCAATTGGATCTGGTACATCCCGATGCGCTCGCCGGATAACGCGCCGCTCGTCAGTATCGGCATCACTTACCGCAAAGACGTCTATCCGCACGGCCAAGTGCGCACGATGGAGCAATTCCTGGAGTGCGTCGGCCGTGAACACCCCGTGCTCGTCGAGCTGATCCACACCGGCACGGTGGTGGACACGAATTACTACAACTCCTACATGTGGGAATGCCGCCAGCGCTACTCACCCGATCGCTGGTACATCATCGGCGATGCGAGCGATACCGTTGACCCGCTCTACAGCGTTGGCCTGGCTCTGTCGACGCTACAAATCCGCCAAATCGCGGCGATCATCCAGAGAGAGTTAAACGGGTTTGACACCGCAGACTTCACCAAGGACCTCGACACCGTCATCACCGCCTTTCAACGCGGAGTGACGCGCGATACGACACGACTCTATGCCTGCATGGGCAATCCCTACCAGTGCCATCTGGGCGTACATCTTGCGGTGACCAAACTCTTTCACCTAGCGCTCCCCTTGGTAATTAACGATTATCTGTGGGATCCACTGGGAGCGAAACTCATCAACTGGTTTTCCAGCCTCGAAACACTCGAGGGCGATTCCAAAAAAATCCAGGAACTCATCCGCGAAGTCGCCGCGAATCCGAAGAACCGCACTCTCGAGAATTTCATCAAAGTGCAGTCCGGCATCTCGATGAATTTCGGGTATTACGAGTTCCATCGCGAGGAAGACATCGCCGCGTCCTTGTCGAAGATGGCCTTCCACTTGGTCCGTTTGCGCCTTTCCCTTCTCAGAAAGCTCGGCTGGCGCGCGTTGATTAACTTCAAGCAGCAGCGCGCACTACTCAAAGATTTGTTTCGTGGGCTGTTTCTCGTGCCCTTCTTTGGCAGCAAATTGCGGAAAAACTGGCTGGTGCGGATGAAATTTTCGTCACCCGAAATGAGCCATACGAACAAGAAAGCCGCGCTTGCCGGGATGGGTGGTCTGCCCGTCAGAAATGACGAGTAATGCCGCCTGTTGGCTGCATTTATCTTCTGTTTAGCCGCTTCGCGATAGTTTCTCCCTCAGACGGAGAGCCGAGCTAACTGTACCGAATCGCTTCGACGGCAGTTGCGTTCTCGAAATGGCTTCCATCGCAAGGGAGTTTTCGCATGAAGACAACAGTTTTCGTAAAACTAGCAACTGCCGCGCTGGCGATTCCGCTAGCTGCGTGCTCATTCTTGATGGGCGCAACGGACACCTATCACCTGCTAAAAAAATATAGCTTTGGAGCCGCCGAGGGCAGCACTCGCGAGTACTTCGACTACATTACGGTCGATTCAGCCGCTCGCCGGGTCTACCTTTCGCACGGCACGGAAATCAAAATCATGGACGCTGACACTGGCGCCCTCGTCGGCAACATCACCGGCTTGAAGCAGGATCATGGCGTAGCCGTCGCCAGCGAATTCAATCGCGGCTTCATCAGCGACGGTGCGCAGGGAAGAGTCTTCGTCTTCGATCTGAAAACGCTCAAGGTGACCGGCGAGGTCGACGCAGACAAGGACGCCGACTGCGTCATTTACGATCCCTTCTCGAAGCGCGTATTCGTAATGGACGGCGATCCGCACAACACCACGGTAATCGATGCCAAGAGCTTAGCCGTCGTGGGTAAGATTGACCTCGGCGGCGGGCCGGAATTTGCCGTCGCCGATGGCAAAGGAACGGTTTACATCAATCTAGAAGATAAGAGCGAACTCGTCGCCGTCGATTCCAATTCGCTGAAAATCAAATCGCGGTGGCCACTGGCTCCCGCCGGAGCGCCCACAGCTCTCGCGCTGGACGTTCAACACCACCGGCTCTTTAGCGCTGGCCGCAATCCGCAGATGATGGTCGTGCTCGACTCCGACAGCGGAAAAGTCATTCAGTCGTTCCCGATTTCCGCCGGCGTCGATGCCGCTGCCTACGACCCCGAAACCGGAATGATTTTCGTTTCCACGCGCGAGGGCAAGGTCCACGTATTCCACGAGGATACGCCCGACAAATTCAGCGAAGCGGAAACCATCACGACCGAATACGGC
>DATEWL010000110.1:0-7618 GCA_035258025.1 Candidatus Acidiferrum sp.
CACCCTTACCGCCAAGGTCAGATCGCCGTGCGTCTCCTCGCCGATAACCTCACCAACAAAGTTCACCTCCCTCCGGCGGCACATCTCAGCCCCGGAGTCGTGATGTCCACAAACCTGCACCTCTTCCGCGAAATGCGCCAGGCAGATTCCAAATCGAGCGAACCCACCCTCAAGAGCCGCAGCCTCTTGCAAGCCTAAAACTCGTCCAGGAGCGGAGGCAGTCTCCGTCGACGCGACGGAAGACTTAGCTTGTCTCATATACTGAGAGCACGGCAGCGGGTTTCTTCGCTGGCGTCGTCGTGATCACCACCACACTGATGAGAACGCATAAAGTCCCCAAAATTGTTCGCAGGCCAAGCGATTCGCCGCCCAGGAAATATCCAACAAGTACGGCCACAACTGGATTGACGTACGCGTAGGTCCCAACTCTTGTCGGCGATTCATGATGAAGCAGCCACACATAGGCGGTAAAACCAATGATGGAGCCAGCGACAATCAGGTACAGCAACGAAAGCCATGCTTCACGGGAGACGGTCCACGGATGAAAACTGCGAAATTCGCCCCGCGCGGTGGCCGCGATAGCTAGAAATATTCCGCCGGCGAGCATCTGCGCTCCTGAACTCATGACTTTGGAAGGCGGCAGGGGCAGCTTGCGCGCAAGCGTTGAAGCAACGGACCAGCTCATTGACGCAAAAATCAGGGCCATCGCGCCGACGCTGTCGATCGGCGCTCCGCCGAAATTCAACGAGCGGCTCATCAGCACTCCGACTCCGCCGAGGCCGATCAAAAGAGCCAAGGCCAGCCGGAAGGTAAGCCTCTGCGTTCGGAGGAAAACGATTTCCGAAAGAGCCATAAACGCCGGGATTGTGGCCAGCATGACCGCGGCAATGCCGGAAGGCACGCGCTGCTCGGCCCAGAACAGCAGTCCATAGTCGAGGACAAAGATCAGGATCGCGAGTAAAGATACTGAGGCCCATTGGCGTACTGTTGGTGAGCTCTCGCCCCGCGCGATCACCCAGCCATACAGAGCGAGCCCCGCCACCAAGAAACGCATGGCCGCCAGAAGAAACGGGGGAACTTCGCGGACGCCTACACGAATGGCTAGAAATGTGGATCCCCATACAAAGTAGATAATCGCGAAAGCTAACAGGATCTTCCAAGTCGGGCGGTGGTTGGCGGCTTGCATGGCGGATAGCTACCGACAATCTACCAATTCCCCTGCTTGATTGCGCTTGTCGGCCGGATCACGACGTGCACATAGCCAGTCCATATTGTCCGTACGATGGGGCTACGAGAAAAATGACCCGCTGGCAATTCGTCCCCATCCGTCAGCCAGGGGAAAGCAGGATGAGTAGAAATTGATCCAAAAAAGTGTCTGCTCTTGATGGTGGGTCAACGTGGAATCCATCCAGCTTTGACAAGCAGTTCGTGTGCGACCTCGTTCAACGCATGATTCTCGTTGGTGACCCTAAAATCTTCCAATTGCGCGCGGTCGAGAATCGCGTTCAATTTCGCGACGCGAGCGACATATTCCAGCTGCAATGCGCCGCTTTCCCGCATCTTGACGCGCTGCTGCATCGTTTCGAGGCTAGCAATGAGTCGGCAGACGACCGTGTTCGTTGCTGAAACCGCCCTACGACAGAGTTCCAGTTGGGCGCGATCTTCTATCGCGCGTGCCAGCAAGAGCCGACTCACACCCAGGGAGGCGTAGTTCTTGCAGACAGCTTGAAGATTTTTATACATCACCGCATCGTTGCCAGTTGCGGACGGAAGATGGGCGAGGCCGAGCGCGTCCAAATCGATGGCCGCGTGGACGATGTGACGCAGCGCAAGGATGTCCGAAGCTTCGCCTAGAACGGTTGTCTTGCCCGCTCCCATTGTGCCCGTGATGATAAGCAACGAATCCATAGTCGCTCCCGTGATGCTCGATCATGCCACTGGTTCAGGGCCGGGGAGATGGAAGGATTTCGATGTAGTCGACTGCCGCGCGCTCCGCCCCATCGGGAACACCCTCGATACGGATGTTGTCGCCGGGGCGAAGGGCCAGCCCAAGGATTCGCCGTCTCGTGGAAGAATCGCCGCCGGGCTTCGTCGCCGGCAAATGATCATCGGCGGGCCATTCGTCGACAATCCGTTCGTCAACGAGTACGCGAAACTTCGATTTGCCGTTGTTCTGGTCAAAATATTCAACATCCATCTCGTACTGGCCGGCAGCGCCATCGAAGCGAAACGCTGCGGAACACTCTTGCGCCGGCGGGGCGCACTCGATCGCCTTTCCACCCGAAGCGGTTTCACGTGGAACAACCTCGAACGGCACATATCCTTGCAGCTGCATTGCTTCGGCCTCAACGCGGTCGGGATAGTGACCTACCCGGCCGAGTTTGTCGGGTATGCCGGAAATTTGCAAAAACCAATTGCAAACGGCATCCCGCCAAACGATAGCGTGTCCGGCCTGAAATTCGAGTCGGTTCAGCACTTCCGCATAACGGTCCTCGTCTACGCGACCTTTCAACGTTTTCCATTGCTGGACTAGATTTGCCGCTTGCTCCGCGCCTTCGTAGTGCGAATCGTAGATGTGCTGGATGACCGTCTTTCCCGAGTGTAAGACGTATGTGTACCGCACATGGTGAAAGAACAGCAGCAATTCGTCCGGAGTGGTTCTCAGTGACTCATACATCTTCGCTACGGGGGCGCTATATTGATCGACGTACCCAGTACCTGTGGCCGCGGTGCGGTCCATTCCAATTCCATCGTGGTCGGCGCGGTGCCACTGTCCCCAGCCATTTCTTTCCGACGACTCCACCCCTGGCCCGAAATGGCTGCCAAGAATATCGGTGAGCGTTCCCGCACCCAATGGACCGGTGTAACTTTCATAGATCGGCCAGGACGCACGCAGCATTCCTGAAATTGTTTGTACCACGGCTGGATCGTTTCCAAAGCTGAGGCGTGTCCACTCCCCCGCAATCGTTTTGGAATCGAGATTGGGATTCCAAGCCAGCCTGCCGTACCCATAAAGATTCGCCATGGCCAGCGGATGGCCAAGCCAGTTGGCATCCATGCCGACATTCACGACCGCAACGAATCCGCCCATGGGGCGATGAAAAGTTTTGCCTGCCAGAATGTCCTTCACCGGTGTGGACCGCTCGCCAACGTGCATATCGAAATCGAGAACTTCTTTCCACATGGGAGGAAGAAAACACAAATGCCGCTGCTGGCCCGTGTATTCCTGGGTGACTTGCAGCTCGATGGCTTCGTTTGTTTTCTCGAGTCCGCTGAAGAGCGGAGACACCGGTTCGCGCACCTGGAAATCAATCGGCCCGTGTTTGATTTGGATGATTACATTGTCGTCGAACTTGACGTCGAGCGGATGAAAGTTGTCGTAAGCCGCCTTAGCGCGATCGTTCTTGGGATTGGTCCAATCGAGATGATGGTTGTAGACAAAGGCGCGATAGAAAACTATTCCATGATGCGGCGCGAGGGCGCGCGCAATCACATTGGCGGCATCGGCAGGCGTGCGGCCATACGTCGCAGGACCGAGGCGCCCCTCCGAATCCGCCTTGACGACAACTCCGGCAAAATCTGGAATCTGCCGGTAGATGTCGTCAAACTTTTTCCTCCACCATTCGGCGACGCGGGGATCTGCGGGGTCAAACGTATCGAGACCGCCGATCACCTTTGGGCTGCTGAGATCGACGGAAATAGAAAGCCGAACGCCCCACGGGCGAAACACATCGGCAACGCGAGCAAGCTGCGGCAGAAAGCTTTCTTCGAGAACGCGCGGATTGGCATTTACGTTGTTGATGGCGCATCCGTTGATCCCGATGGATGCGAGCAACCGCGCGTATTCGCCGGCGCGCCTCAGGTCGGCTCGCACATTGCCGTTTTCAAAAAAGATCGAGGGCCCCGCGTAACCGCGCTCAATTCGGCCGTCGAGATTGTCCCACTGATCCACCCAGCGAATCGGCGCATAGGGCTGCTGCATTTCGTGCAAAGGAGAAACACTTTCGCCGCGCGCGATCCTGCTGAGCAGCGCAAACACGCCATAGAGAACGCCACGATCCGTCGTTCCCGTCACAATGAGGCAGTCGATTCCGTGGAGTTTTTCCGTTGCGAGCAGGAAGCCATCTTCGTGCAGATCGGCCTGTTCGAAGAGCTTGGGCGAATCCGCTCGCAAAGCAGAAAGTGGACCCAGGACGATGGCGGATTCGCGCGGCAAGTTTTTCTCCTCACGCAGCGTCCGCACCAACATCCCTCGAATACCTCGAATCAGTTCGGCATTTGCGGAATTGAGGATCGGCGAATCGCCGAGCACGACCACACTCTCGGGCAAAACCGAAAATTTTTCCGCAACGCTTTTGTCCAGCGGCGCATAACGCAACCAAGCGTCTGCTCCAGTTTCCGCGCGCACACACCTCGCCCCTAATCCACACAGAAGCGCGACGCAGATCGTTATGTGCAGGAAACGACGCATGGGATTGCCAGTCTATAGCATTCCAACAGCCTGGCCGTGTTGGGTGGCGAAATCTGGCGTCCTTCAACGTGAAACCGAAAGATTCGCCGTGTACGTTAACGGGCCGTGCTATAGTACCAGCCGTTTTTCAGATTACAAGCATCGCTATTTTTTCTCGGAGGTTTGGATGAAGTTTTTTTCTCCCGCCCGGCTCGCTGTTGCCGCATCTGTGGCCCTCCTGATTTGCGGCCCAAGCTTTCTGCGCAGCCAGGCGCACGATGCTCCCGCCTACCGCAATCCGAAGCTGCCCATTGAGGAACGGCTCGCCGATCTTCTTTCACGCATGACGCTCGAAGAAAAAGTCGCTCAGATGGAAGGCGTCTGGGAGAACCCAGCGTTCATGCGCACTCCGGACTCGCGCTTCGTCGATGACAAGGGCACGTTCCTCCCCGACTACGCGGCCATTCTGCTGAAAGATGGTATTGGCCAAATGTCGCGCCCGAGCGAAGTCTCTCACGGCCCGCGCGAAGAAGCGGAGTTTACCAACACGCTGCAGAAGTGGATGAAGGAGAATACGAGGCTTGGCATTCCCGTGATGTTTCACGACGAATGCCTGCACGGCCACATCGCCGACAAGGGCACCTCTTATCCCGCGGCGATCGGCCTCGCATCCACCTGGGATCCAGAATTGCTGCACGAGGTTTTCACCGCCGATGCCGCGGAAGCGCGCGCCCGCGGCGTGCAAGAATGCCTCGCGCCCGTTCTCGATCTCGCGCGCGATCCGCGCTGGGGCCGGACTGAAGAAACCTACGGGGAAGATCCCTACCTCGTGTCGCGCCTCGGCGTTGCGGCAATAAGAGGCTTTCAGGGTGATGGCCCAGGCGTCGACAAATCGCACGTCATGGCTACTGCGAAACATTTCGCTGTGCACGGCCAGCCCGAAGGCGGCACCAACGTCGCCCCCGGAAACTATTCGGAGCGCGTCATTCGGGAATACTGGCTGAAACCTTTCGAAGCCGCCGTCAAGGAAGCTCATGTGCACACCGTGATGGCCTCCTACAACGAAATCGATGGCATCCCTTCCCACAGCAACAAACATCTGCTTACCGACATTCTGCGCCACGAGTGGGGCTTCAACGGCGTCATTGTCTCCGACTATTTCGGCATCACCGAACTCATTCGCATCCATCACGTCGTCGCGAATAAGGAAGCCGCCGCACGCATGGCTCTCGACGCCGGCGTGGACATTGAGTTGCCGTTTCCAGATGCCTATCCCACTCTCGTTCAGCAGGTGCACAAGGGCACGGTCTCCGAAACGGCCGTCAATCGTGCCGCCGCGAGCGTGCTCCGCGCAAAATTTCTCGCCGGCCTTTTCGATGATCCCTACGTCGATCCCGCCTTCGCCGAAAAAATCACGAACAGCCCCGAACATCAGAAACTCGCGCTGCAGGCCGCGCGAGAGACGCTTACGCTGCTGAAAAACCAGGACAATCTTCTTCCGCTGGACACCGCCAAGTACAAACACATCGCCGTCATCGGTCCCAACGCGCACGATGTGCACCTCGGCGGCTACAGCAACAAGCCCGGCCGCGGCGTCAGCATTCTGGACGGCATCAAGGCGCGCGTCGGCTCAAGCGCGGAAGTTCTCTACGCCGAAGGCACGAAGATCACGGAAACGCTTCCTGACTGGGACGCGGACAAAGTCGAGCTCGGCGATCCCGCCAAAAATGCGCAGCGCATCGCAGAAGCCGTCAAAGTCGCGCAGAGAGTCGACGTCATCATTCTCGTGCTCGGCGACAACGAACAAACTTCCCGCGAAGCCTGGGCGCCCGAACACAAAGGCGACCGCGACGATCTCACGCTCCTCGGCAATCAAGACGATCTCGCGAAAGCGATGCTCGCCACGCACAAACCGGTAGTCGTACTTCTCCTGCACGGCCGCCCCAATGCCGTCACCTACATTGCCGAAAACGTTCCCGCGATTCTCGACGGCTGGTATCTCGGCCAGGAAGGCGGCACTGCCGCGGCGGAAGTGCTCTTCGGCGACTACAATCCCGCGGGCCGGCTGCCCATCACCGTGCCGCGCACCGTCGGCCAAATTCCCGACTACTACTATCAAAAGCCCTCCGCCAAGCGAGAGTATCTCGACGACACCACCAAGCCGCTCTTTCCCTTCGGCTGGGGTCTGAGCTACTCCACTTTCAAGTATGAAAATCTCCATCTGACGCCTGATTCCATCGGCCCGGAAGGAACCACACACGTCAGCGTAAACGTAACCAACACTGGCAAAGTCCCCGGCGACGAAGTCG
Source organism: Candidatus Acidiferrum sp. (assembly GCA_035258025.1). GTDB lineage: Bacteria > Acidobacteriota > Terriglobia > Acidiferrales > UBA7541 > Acidiferrum. The sequence continues at coordinate 6,760 of DATEWL010000110.1, forward strand.
TACAACTTTACATCCGCGACGAAGTCAGTTCCGTAACGCGCCCCATCAAAGAACTGCGCGGCTTCCACAGGATTTCGCTCAACCCGGGCGAGACAAAAACGGTCGAGTTCTCTCTCGGTTTCGATGAGCTGTCGTTCTTGAATCGCGACATGCACAAGGTCGTCGAGCCAGGAACGTTCAAGATCATGGTCGGCGGGAATTCCGTCGACCTGATAGATACGACTCTGACGGTTGCCGAAAAATGATCACGGTATCTATAGGCGCGACGTAGGTAAAAGCTTGAAACGGATGTGAAAGAGCGCACTCTCGTGCGTCGCAAGGGAAATCGCAAACTGCACTTGAAAGGTGGGTCATGGCTCAGTCTTCAAACGCATCGATGACGCTCGGCATCATTGTTGGAAACCGGGGATTTTTCCCCGGCCATCTCGCCAGCGAGGGCCGCAAGGACATGATCGCCGCGCTCACGGCCAAAGGCATCAAGCCGATCGTTCTGAATGAGAGCGATTCGAAACATGGCGCCGTGGAGTCACGCCAGGACGCTGCAAAATGCGCTGACCTTTTCAAGAAGCACCGCGAGCAAATCGATGGCATCGTCGTCACGCTTCCGAACTTCGGCGATGAGCGCGCCATTGCGGACACGCTTCGCATGGCGAATCTTGGCGTCCCCGTCTTGATGCAAGCGACGCCGGACACGCCTTCGCGCATGTTGATCACCGATCGCCGCGACAGTTTCTGCGGCAAAATGTCGGCGTGCAACAATCTGGCGCAGTATGGAATTCCCTACTCGCTAACGACACTTCACACCGAAGCGCCCGACTCCGCAGCCTTCCAAAAAGATCTCGACTGGTTCCTCGCCGTT
>DATEWL010000111.1:0-2492 GCA_035258025.1 Candidatus Acidiferrum sp.
GGCGGAGACTCGCGGGGCATGGTGGCGCGATCGGTCTTGCCCTTGAGGTAGCGATAAAACCATTCCACCATTTTGTCGCGTCCATCGGGATTCGAAACGGGATTGATGAGAACGATGAGTTGTTCGCGGATATGGCGGATGTTTGGCTGGTCGGAGACGGCGAGGCGATACGCGAGTTCGAGCACGGCCTCTGCGGAACCGGTTTCATCGGCATGCAAGCCAGCGTTGAAATAGTAGATCGGCCGTGAGGTGGCCATGAGTGCTTCTGCTGCGGCCGGTGAGAGAGTGCGAGGGTCAGCGAGTGATGCTGTGGCGGCCTTGAGGCGGTCGAGGTCGCGGATGCCGACTTCGTCGGCGACGGCGACCATCAAGATATCGCGGCCCTCTTCGCTGCGACCGATTGAGAAAACGCGAACACGCGGTGACGCCGCAGCCAGGGCACGGCAATAGGCGTGCGCTTTCGCAGTGTCAACGAATTCACCGGGGGCCCCGGGGATGCGGCCAAAAAAGGCGAATGGCGAGGGAACACCGTGCGCTTGGGGAAGATAAGAAACCCAAGGGGAAAGGAAACGCGGATCGCCGGTAGCTTTCGCGATCGCTTCGACGGAACCGGGTTCAGGCGTGTCGGGGGCTGTTGTGTCGTTGGAAAGCGCCGCGGCCGCAAGGGTGCTGAGCAATGCCGCGATTCCCACTAGCCATCGAATCATCGTCCGTCTCCGTTTGGGAGTATTTGATTCGCCTTAAGCGAGCGCAGTGTACCACGGGCAGTCGGCGGGCGACCAAAGCGTCAGGCTTCCAAAGGTGACGTGAAAAAAAAGTGGTTGTTTGCACGTTAAGAGGATACCAAGGGGTGCGGGGAACGCCGATTAAATCACGGCGATGGAGAAGCAGAGAAGCTGTCTGAAACGCGTGCTGTGATACGCTCGATGCTATGCGGATCTTTTTTGTTCTCATCTGCTGCCATTTAGCTGTTGGTGCTAGCCTCGCCCGCGAGCCCGCACCCGACAAGGCATCGCATCCTGGCGTTTTTCTCATTACCATCGATACGTTGCGCGCGGACCACGTTCATTGCTACGGATACGACCGCATCCAAACTCCGGCTATCGATCAGCTTGCGATGGAGGGGATTCGCTTCACGGAAGCATTCACACCCAGCCCGATCACAAATTCCTCCCATGCAAGTATTCTGACGGGACTGCTTCCCAGCTCGCACGGCGTGAGTGACTTTGGAATTCCTCTGGCCGCCGCGCACACCACCCTCGCGCAATTGCTTCAGAAGCAGGATTATCGGACCGCAGCATTTATCGGCGCCGTGATTTTGGACAGCAAGGCGCTCGCTCCAGGTTTCGATCGTGGGTTCGACTTCTACGACAATTTTCCTGCGAAGGCGGAAACTAAGTCACGCTGGGGACGAATCGAGCGCCGCGGGATGGAGGTCGTGCAACACGCGGAAACGTGGCTCAATGCCCATCCCACAGCGCCGCATTTCGTCTGGCTGCACCTTTATGACCCTCATGATCCGTACGAGCCGCCGCCACCTTACAGCGAGACTTACAAGGGCCGGCTCTACGACGGAGAAATTGCCTACGCCGATTCGGCGTTGGGGCACTTCCTTGCTTACCTCAAGAAACAGGGATGGTATGAGGGAGCAATGATTGTTGTGGTGGGAGATCACGGAGAAGGACTCGGCGAGCACCACGAGGAGACTCACGGCATCTTTCTCTACGATTCGACGACCCACGTTCCATTGATTGTGAAGCTGCCGAACGAACGCGAGGCGGGCAGGACCGTTGACGCGCAGGTTCGCACGACAGATATCATGCCGACGATTCTGGGCCTGCTTGGCGTTGCTGCTCCCGCAAATCTGGATGGCGATTCTCTAGAGCCATTCCTTGCCGGCACCGAGGCGGCTCACCGTACTGTTTTCGGGCAAACCGACTATCCGTTGCGGTTTGGATGGGCCCCGCTTCGCTCGATTCGAACGGAAGGCTTCAAGTTTATCGAGGCGCCCAAGCCAGAGCTCTACGATCTCAACAACGACCCCGGCGAATCGCGCAACCATTACGAGCCATGGGATGGCACGGTTCAGAAATTGCGTAAAACGCTTGCGGAGTTGAGCGCCAAATCGCCGGCGTTTGGAAAAACTTCGCCCGCCTCCGTCTCCGCGAGCACTATCGATGAACTGCACGCGCTCGGATATTTGGGCTTAGCCGACGCTGGAAGTGCTACGGATGTTCCCGAACCCTCTTTGTTGCCCGATCCCAAGGACAAGATAGAGGAGCAGAATCTGCTGCACACGGCGATGATGGCGTCAGAAGACGGGGAGCAGGATAAGGCTCGGGTGGCGCTGGAGAAGGTGCTGCAATTGGATGAAAGTTCCACGCTCGCTCTCACGCACCTGGGCCGGATTGAAATGGCTACAGGGAATTACGCCAAAGCTGCCGCCTATCTGCGACGGGCGCGCGACTCCCACCCGAATGATGCGGCGGACG
>DATEWL010000112.1:0-5603 GCA_035258025.1 Candidatus Acidiferrum sp.
CAAGGGAAGGCGCCAGAGATCGGACTGCTGGTGGCGCAATCGCTGACCGCGGTGGGGCGCTACGAGGATGCGGCGCAGGTGCTGCGCGAATTCCTGAAGGATCACGGAGATCGGCGCGAGGCGGTTACTGCTCGGCGGTGGCTCGAGCGGCTGGCGGCTAGCGGGAAAATCCGGGCGAACTAGGATTGTTGGATGAACGTGGCTCTTGACAGTCTCACGGACACTGAAGCGCAGGCACAGATGTCCGAACGCGCCTACGCTACCCCCCTGTTTTTTTGTAAATATTGATTCTAAAGAGTTTAGTGATTCTGTAAGTCGCTTAAAATCAACACTTGCGGACCTTTTCGCAAGCGTTGATTCCAGACGGTTTAGAAGCATGCTTAATTCGCGATGAAAATTCGCCGGGTCAAGGCTATAACCACTGTGATTGTCCGAAGGACTCGTGTATGCCCGCACGGGAGGGATAGATTTCCAGGTTTGCCTTCGCTGCCTAAGGTTGACGGTGCGTGATTGGTGGATCGCCAAAGAGTCGCGAAAAACACAGGCAGGGAGTGTCTGTGCTACTGGATTCGAGCCCAAAATAAAAAGGGCGGCAAGCAACTGCCGCTTCGAGCGTCTATAAAACTCCCTGGAAGAATTATACCACTTGGAAGATTATCTTCAAGGATGATCTAGGATGAATCGTATTCTTGTGATTGGAGGGACCGGCACCGTTGGCCGGCAAGTGCTTTCTCAGTTGGCGGCCCAAGGGGTGCGAGTCCGCGCTATGGCGCGCGATCTAGGCGCGGCCCGTTTGCCACCCCAGGTGGAAGTGGTTCGCGGAGATCTTACTCTTCCCGAAACGCTGGATCCGTGCCTGGACGGCATCGATATGGTGTTTCTGGTGTGGACTGCGCCGGCGGCCGCTGTTTCTCCTGCTTTGGAGCGGATCGCGAAGCACGCACGGCGCGTCGTATTTCTCTCGGCTCCGCTCAAAACGGCGCACCCGCTCTTTCAACAGCCCAGTCCGGGCAGAGCGATGGTCGAGCAAATCGAGCGGTTGATCGAGACCTCGGGACTTCAGTGGACGATCCTGCGGCCAGGAATGTTCGCCGCAAACGCGCTGAACTGGTGGGCACCGCAGATTCGCGCCGGCGATGTGGTGCGCTGGCCGTACCTTTCCACTCCAACCGCTCCGATTGACGAGCGAGACATCGCCGCAGTTGCGGTGCGCGCGTTGTGTGAGCAGGGGCACGCCGGAGCGGAATATGTTTTGACGGGGCCGCAATCGTCGACTCAGTTCGAGCAGTTGTCGACAATCGGCCGCGTGATCGGCCGCTCGCTGCGTATCGAAGAGATTTTGCCTGACGATGCGCGCCAGGAACTGGTACCTGTGATGCCTCTGGCCATACTGAACATGCTGATGAATGCATGGGCTGCCGCACTCGGCCAGCCCGCGTTCGTCACATCAACGGTTGCCGACATCACGGGAACGCCGGGGCGAGCCTTTGCTGACTGGGTGACGGATCACTCCGCAGAATTTCGAATTTGACCGCGAACTTGGAAGATACATAGGTCAAGGGGAAGAGAGCCGTGACCAAGCGTCAACAGAAGGTTCAGACTCAACAGGTTCACACGCTACTGGTTCACACACAGCTGGGCCGAGCCGCTGTCCAGATATTTGCTGCTAATGAGCGCATGAACCAGATGCTTATCGAACATCTTGACCCGCGCGCTTGGAGAGCCAAACCGCCCGGCAAGGCCCGCACCATCGCGGCGATTTTCACGCACATGCACAACGTCCGCGCGAAGTGGGTGAGGCTTACCGCTCCGCACCTTAAGGTTCCACGACAGCTTGCCCGTGCGAACTGCACGCCGCGGCAGGCCCGTACGGGATTGGCCGAGAGCGCTGCTCGCTGCGGGGAGATGCTCGCTGAAGCACTCGGCGGGGGTGGGGGCCGTATCGAGAAATTTCTCAGAGACGGCTGGGCTCGGCCATGGCCGGTTGGCCCGGAGATGCTGTGCTACATGCTTTCTCACGAAGCCCACCATCGCGGACAGGTGTGTATGCTGGCGCATCAACTCGGATTCCCGTTGCCGAACAAGGTCATGTATGGGATCTGGAATTGGGAAAAATTGTGGAAAGAGTGCGGGTCGCCTAGTGGCCCAGACTGCGATTCCTAAGGAATCGCTTAAAGGCTCAGTCCTCCCAGTCTCAGCGGCTACCTGTTCCACCAGCCGGGCCTCAACTTTTATCTCGCGCTTCCGCAAAACTTGTATAAGCCTCCGGCGGAAGGCAGGCCGGGACCGAGCCGCAGTGAAGTGCCCGGCTCTCACGAGCCGGGCACTTTTTCTCTTATTTTTCGCTACTTGACCGAGTCTTTAGATCACGGCTGCGAAGGCGATTTGGCCTTTGCTGCTTCCAGCTTGCTCTTCAGCTCGGTCTGCTGATCAGGTGTCAGCACCTCGTTCAGCTTGGCCATCGTGCCCTCGTGGAGTTCCTTCATCTTCGCCTTTTTCTGGTCATCGCTGAGCGAAGTATCACTGGACACTGCCTGACGCTTGGTCTTCGCATCCGCAAAGATATCCTTCACCTTTGCCTTCTGGTCGTCAGTGAGATTCAAGCTCTCTACTGCCGCCTGTAGTCCGCCCCGCATTCCCATTTCTTTACCTGCGGTTTGGGGCGCGGGCGCAGTCTGTGATTTCGCTAGAGCCAAGGGTATGGCCAGCACCGCGACCATGCCCAATGACACCAATCCTCCAAATATTCTTTCGATCTTCATTTGCGAATCTCCTCAGTTTAGTTTCTGGGCTGAGTTGCGGGCAGGGGCTCATCTCAGTCCTACCACATTGACGCGCCCTCGGCGACAAAAAAATGCCTAGCGCCTGTCCCTGCCGCTCCCTCACACGCTCATTGCGCCTTCGGCACAAGGGGCAGCGATTTCGCGTCGCGGATGCCAGCCCCTTCAACAAGCGTATAAATGGAATCCGCCCCTACATTTTCCAGCCTCTCGACTTTGCCGCTGGGCCAGCGGATTTCTACCGAGTCGATTTTTGTGGATTTGCCGAGGCCGAAGTGGAGGCGGAGATCACTTTGGGAGAGGTAGCTTCCGCCGCCGCGGACTTCGGCAATTTGGCGGACGCCGGCGGCGTGGATGGTTACGCGGGCGCCGATGGCGGCGCGATTGCTTTTTGTGCCGATTAGTTTGAATAGGACGCGGTGATTGGGGGCGGTGTTCTGGTTGAGGAGGAGAGTGGGAGGTTCGCCGACGTTGACGAGGACTACGTCGATGTTGCCGGTGTTGAAGATGTCGCCGAAGGCTGCGCCACGGCGGGATTTTAGCGGGAGGTCGGCCAGGCCGGCTTCTTTGCCGACTTCGTCGAAGGTGCCGTCGCGGTTGTTGCGCTCCAGGAAAATGGGCTGGCGGTAGTGCGGGGTGTTATCGAGGGAATCAATTTGGGGATAGACGTGGCCGCAGGCAATCAGGAGATCGAGCCAGCCAGTGTTGGCCATGTCGAAAAAGCCGGCGCCCCAGCAGACGTCTTGATAACTCGGCCGTCCGACACCAGAGGGCCAGCTTACGTCCTCGAAGCCGTTGGCGCCGGTGTTGCGCCAGAGAGCTTTGGGCTGTTCCTGAAATGTGGTGATGAAGAGGCTGAAGCGGCCGGAGTGGTCGTAGTCGGCGAAGTCGACGCCCATGTTGCCGAGCTGCGTGCCGTCGCCGCTGAGGGAGATTCCGGAGAGCATACCGACCTCGGAAAAAGTGCCGTTGCGGTTGTTGTGATAGAGATAATTGGGGACGGAATCGTTGGCGACGACGAGATCGGGCCAGCCGTCGTTGTCGTAATCGGACCACATGGCGCCGAGGCCGTAGTAGCCGATTTGGTTGTGGACGCCGGCTTTCACGGAAACTTCTTCGAAGGTGCCGTCGCCGCGATTGTGGTAGAGAAGATCGCTTTCGCCTTCGAGGCCCCAGGGGCCGCACTGCACTTGCAGTCCTTTATATAGGCAGAATTTGTTGCTGCCGGGGGCGGGCATGTGGGCGATGTCGACGTGGACGTAGCGGGAGACGAAGAGGTCGACGTTCCCATCGCGATCGTAATCACCCCAGGCGGCCCCGGTGCTAAAGCCACCACCGCGGATTCCAGCTTTTTCGGTGACGTCTTCGAATTTGCAGCCGCCAAGATTGTGGTAGAGAACATTGCCGCCATAGCCGGTGACGAAGAGGTCGAGCTTGCCGTCGTTGTCGTAGTCGGCGACGGCGACGCCCATGCCCCAGCCCGCGCGCGTGAGGCCGGCTTGCGTGGTGATGTCCTTGAAGGTGCCGTCGGGCTCTTGATGATAGAGCGTGACCATAGGGTCGCCGCCTTTTAGGTAGCGGTCGACTGTGGAACCGTTGACGGTGACGATGTCGAGGCGGCCGTCGTCGTCGCAATCGAAGAGGCCTGCGCCACCGCTCATGGACTCGATTATGTAGCGCTTTTCGTTGGTGGAGATGTGGGAGACGGTCAGGCCCACGGCTTGGGCGATGTCTATGAATTTTGGGATTGGGGGGAAGCCGGGGCGGTCGACTCTTGGCTTCGGCAATTTTGCGGACGGCGGAAGCGGGACGGCGGTGCTTTGGGCACGCAAAGGTCGCGGAGATGCGGAACTTAGGAGCAGGAGGACGGAAAAGATAGGTAGAGCGGAGAGGCGAGAGAGGTAACCGAGCATCGTGAGCATTCTAGCGCAAGGTACCCTTGCCGCGAGCAAATGTGCGTTTTGAGGAGAGACTGTTAAGAGGCCGCGACTAGAGCGAATTGGGACTCGTCCCTGCTATACTCGCGGCACGATTTATTGCTGGCACCAAAACAGGTCACGGTCCAGCAGGTGCTGCAGTGCGAATCGAGCGCTGCGAGAAATAGTCGAGGGCGTGTCCATGACACCGACGCAGAAGAAGAACGCCTATCCGCGTAGAGAGAACAAGAAAGTTACTTTGAAAACGGTGGCGAGGCATCTGGGCCTCGCTGCCGGAACCGTCTCCGCGACGCTGAACAATTCTCCGGCGGCGCGGTCCATTCCCGATCACACAAAAAAACGAATTCTTGCGGCGGCGCAAGAGTTGAATTACCGGCCGGACTTTTTTGCGCGCACTTTGCGGATGAGACGGACATTTACGATCGGAGTGATCGCGGAAGAGATCGGAGATGCTTACGGGTCACAAGTGATCAGCGGAATTGAGAAATACCTGACGGGGCAGAACTATTTTTTCTTGACGGTGGTACACCGGCACGATCCGAAACTGCTGCAAACATATTCGCAGATGCTTGTGGAACGAGGGGTGGAGGGATTCATCACGGTGGACACTTCCATTCTGGCGGAGCCATCGCTGCCGACCGTCGCTGTCGCGGGACACAGGCAGATTGCGGGCGTGACGAATATCGTGCTGGACCATAGGCGCGCGGCAAGGTTCGCGCTGGAGCATCTGAAGGATTTGGGGCACAGGGAGATTGCTTTTTTGCAGGGGCAGGTTTTCAGCTCGGATTCCGAAGAGCGGTGGAAGGCGATTTGCGAGGTTGCGGCGGAGTTGGGCATTCGAATTCGGCCGGAACTGACGATACGGATTGAGAGCAAGGATTCCACT
>DATEWL010000113.1:0-2831 GCA_035258025.1 Candidatus Acidiferrum sp.
GCCGCTGACGGAAACCGCCAAACCGGTCAACAAGGAAGCGGCAATGTAGACTACTAAACGCACTCGGCGAACGTCCACGCCAAGATGCATCGCTTCTTGCTCACCAGCGAGGAGCAAGTTTAGGTCAGCCGCAGTGGTGTAGATAGCTGCCGCCGCAAGGAAGAAACCGAAGCGGAGGACAAGGCTCACAATGTGCGGCGGCTGAGTCTGGAGTTCGCCCATCATCCAGAAGGCTATGCCACGGTAGTTGCCGCCGGTCAGCGTGGACATGAAGAACATGATGATGGCCTGCAGAAAGGAGGCCGAAATAATACCGGCGAGGAGCAAGGTGGCGCTGTCAATTTGACCTTCGCGAAGGCCGAGGAAATAAACGGCGGTCACCGTGAGCGTCGCGCCAAGAAAAGCACCGATGGGTGTCAGGAGTGCGGCAACAGCAGGTGCTAGGGCCAGATGCGGCTCAATAATCAGGGCGATGATAGCGCCAACCGCCGCGCCACTCGAAACGCCAAGAACGTAAGGATCCGCCAGAGGATTACGCAGCAAAGCTTGAAAACTGGCGCCCGCGACGGAAAGCGATGCCCCAACAAAAATTCCTAGCAGAATACGCGGCAACCTGATATCGAAAATGATGAGCTGATATTCGCTGGAGAGTTGGCTGGTTTGGCGAAAAAGGACACGGAGCAAATCGTGGCCCAAGCCGTAGAGAGACACGGGTACAGCGCCGAGCTTGAGCGCGATCACCACGACGACAAAGAGAATGGCAGACAGAATCGCGCAGTGCGCGAGCAAGCGGCTGAGCGTCAAAGGGCGCAAGCGCAGACCTCCAAGTGAGCGGGAACTTGCATGGACGAATCCAGTACGCGAAGTAAAGGTGGTGGCGGAGGAGGAATTTTCTTTTCTTTATCGTCGGGTTGGGTGGAAAACGCTTCGGGATGCAATTGCCGCGCGAGATCCTCGATGGCGGAAACGATTCGCGGCGCGGGCCGGTTGACCGCATCGCTGATGACAGCGAAGTGGCGATTGCGCACGGCGTCGAGACCGCGCCAACCTGGGCGCGCGGCGAGCACGTCGAAATCATTCTGTCCGCTATCGGAATGAGACGCTGCGAAAACGAGAAAGTCCGGCTGCAGGCGGACTACTTCCTCAAGACTCATGTGGGGCCAGTCTTGCGCAGAGTCCACGATGGAGGTCGCGCCCGCGAGCCGCAATGCATCAGCGATAAAAGTACCCTTGCCCACAGAGATCAGCGGGTCTGACCAAACGATGAAGAGAACGCGGCGCGGGGACAGGCCACTCAATCGCTGCTGCAGATCCGCGAGGTGGCGTTCGAGATCGGCGCCGAGAGCCGCGCCTGCTTCCGGCACGCCGAGGACCCCGGCGAGCCGTTCGGTCGAGGAGACGATTTCCTGCACGGTGTGAGGATCCGTACCGTAGGAAGAGACGCCCAGATTATCGAGAGCGTGCACGGTCTCGATCAGGTTTAAACTTTTGGTTACGAGAACGAGATCGGGCCGCAGAGCTACGATCTGTTCAAGACTGGGATTAATCGCGCCGCCTACTTTAGTTTTTTTCTGAGCATCGGGGGGATAATCGCAATAATCCGTGTCTCCCACGAGGCGATCCTGGACGCCAAGGGCGTAGATGGTTTCTGTAAGACTCGGCGCGAGCGAGACGATGCGCTGCACGGGCTGAGGGACGCGCACGGTGCGGCCGGCTTCATCAACGTAATCCTTGTAGACCGGCGCTGCGACAGGGCTTACAGGCGGTGTTTGCGCCTGTAGGGTGGAGCATGAAGATGCGGCGAAGAGCAGGAGCGCGGCGCCAGAGCTTCTCGCCAAAATCTTTTTTCGTGCGTCTTTCCGTGTCAACACAAATCCCCGCGGGCGAGAGCACATCTCTTACACAACAAAAAAGCCCCGCGAGATACCTTGGGGCTTTTTGGCTTCGCTTCTTCTCGCGAAAAGCGCTGGCCTCTGCGGCGCGGGAGGGTAGTCTGGCTTTCGGCTCATTCAGCCGATTACAGTGGCGGGACCGCGGCCGATTCTCACGGCCTTCCCCACTTCCCTTGCCTGCAAATTGGAAACTCAGTGTATGCCGAGGGTCTGGGAGTGTCAATGTACGGCATAAGCGTCTTTACCGCGCGAGTTCAGCGGTTCTTCCAGTTTGGTTTGCGCTTTTCGACCAGCGCACGGAGCCCTTCTTGAGAATCCTCGAGGCGGTACAACTCGTTGAGGAAAATATTCATGGAGTTCTTCATGCCATCGCGCAGCGAAAGCCCCATCCCGCTGAGGATAGCCTTCTTGGCCATGGTCAGCACGGGACCCGAGTGCGCCGCGATTCGCTCGATCAACTCATTCACGGTCTGTTCGAGCTTGGCCTCGGGAACGAGACGATTTACCAGACCCATTTCCAGAGCGCGGTCCGCACTGAGCGCTTCTCCGGTCAGGACAATTTCCAGCGCTCTCTTCGGTCCAACGAGAAAGGGGAGGATCGTCGACGCCAGCGGCGGGAATACGCCAATGGAAATCTCCGGCTGAGCGAAACGCGCTTTCGGCGTGGCAATCACGAGGTCGCCAAAAGCGGCAAGCTCCGCGCCGCCGCCGATGGCCGGGCCGTTGACTACACAAAGCACGGGCTTGCCCACTTCCAACATGCCTGTGAAGGCCGAATAAAACGCGTCGAGCATCTGAAAAACGCGCTCGGACGTGTACTCGCCGATGTCGATGCCGCCGCAAAATACCTTGCAGGCGGAATCGAGAACGACCAGCTTCACTTCGGGACTCTGGCCGGCGAAGGTGAATCCGTCCGAGAGTTCGCGCAAGAAGGCTTCA
>DATEWL010000114.1:0-2206 GCA_035258025.1 Candidatus Acidiferrum sp.
GGCATCTCGCAGGTTTCGGCGTATGCTCGATTGTATTTTTCGGTTTCTTATATCAGGACACAGTCGTCTTGAATCACATGGAATCCAATGCCGAAGACCTGGTAAGCCGGCTCCCATTTGGCACCCGCGTCATCGCAACGGTCTGGGCGCCTCCGGACTCGCGCGTTTCCTTCATCGGTCACATCGCCGACCGCGCCTGCATCGGGCGCTGCTTCAGCTATGCGAACTACGAGCCTTCCTCCGGGCAATTTCGCATTCGAGCGCATCCCGGCAGTCCTGTCGTGGGCGCTTCGGATGACGACACCGAAGACATGCAAGCAGGGGAGTACGAGGTCCAGGACGATGACCTGCCGGTGATGGAAATTTTCCAATGCGATGAAAAAGTCCTGACCAAGCTCTGCATCCGCGACCTGGTTTCCGGCGAAAAAAATGGCCGGCTCGGCTACAAGCCGCCCTCCAATTGAACCGCCCGCCGCGGCCGGTTGTCGGCCCCTGCCTGCTCAATACGCGCGAAAAACCGGCCAAAATGGCGGTAGACAAATTGGCTCTTGCGGCAGTCCAATATCGTGTAGAATTGGCTCAGGGTGAGAGACAATGTTGCCACTGCATCTCCAGCCTGAGAGCCACGTCCCGCTGTACATCCAGCTTCGCGATCAACTTCGTTCGCTCGTGCATGCAGGCGATTTGCGCCCCGGCGACCGCATTCCCGCCAGCCGCGAACTTGCCACCATGCTGGGAGTGCACCGAACCACGGTCGCGAACGCCTATGCCGAGCTTGAATCTGAAGGTCTTATTCAGGGGCACGTCGGCCGCGGCACGTACATCAAAGGCAACGGAAACGGCTTGAAACTTACTCCGCCACCACCGCCCGTCCTTAATGGAAATGGAGGCGCTGGCATCCGCTGGGAACTGCTCTTCGCTGATGAACGTGGCGAAGAAGCGCTTAGCCGTTTAACTGCCGCCGCGCCGGAAAACGCCTTGTCCTTTGTGATGGCCCGTCCGGCCGAAGAATTCTTCCCCGTCGACGAATTGCAAATCTGCGTAAACGCCGTGCTCCGCCGTGAAGCCACCGATGTTCTGAAGCTCGGACCTTCGGATGGCTATGGACCTCTGAAGGAAGCTCTGCTCGATCATCTCCGCGCCGATGGCATTCCTGCAAAAGACGAAAATCTTCTCATCACCGACGGCTGCCAGCAGTCGCTCGACATCATCAGCAAAGCGTTTGTACGCCCAGGCGATTCCGTGATTCTCGAGAATCCTACATATCCCGGCGCGATGGCGATCTTCCATGGCGCGCGGGCGCGCTGCCTCGGCGTGCCGATACAAACGCGCCCCGAACCGGGAGCCACGCTCGGCCTTGACCTGGAAGCGCTGGAAGCCACGCTCTCCGCAAATCGCGTGAAGCTGATTGTGCTCACGCCTGATTTTCAGAACCCCACGGGGACATCGATGCCCCTTGCTTCCAGGCGCAAGGTCTTGGAACTTGCTGGACGCCACCAAGTGCCTGTCGTCGAGGATCACATTTACGCGCGACTCCATGCCCGCGACGAGCGCGTGCCTTCCTTGAAGCAACTCGACCGCGCCAACATCGTCATTCATATTGACAGTTTTGCGAAGGTCGCGTTTCCGGGGCTGCGCGTTGGCTGGATTGTTGCCCCCGCGACGGCGATCGAGCGCCTGCGCATCGTGAAGCAGACCACTGATCTGCACACGGACCAGCTGGCGCAGGCCACACTCGCCGAATTTCTGCGCCGCGGATTGTTTACCAAGCATCTCGCCAAAATGCGCAAAGTCTATGCCTCGCGTCTGGTGGCTTTGGACGAGGCTCTTCGCAAGCATATGCCCGAAGAAACGCGCTGGACGCGACCTGACGGGGGAATGTGCTTGTGGCTGGAACTGCCGCTGGGTTTTGACGCCAGCGAACTCCTGATTCATGCGAAAGAGCGCGGCGTTCTTTTCGCGCCCGGCCGGTATTTCTATGTGCAGAATCCGCTGCCCAACACGCTGCGTCTCGGTTACGCCGGTTTGGATGAAAAGCAAATCGCTCGCGGCGTGGCGACTCTTGCCGATCTACTGCGCGTGGAAATGCGCAAGCGCCAACGCGGCGTGCGGCGCGCCGAGCGGAGCCGCGTTGCGCTGGTTTGAAGAGATGAAGTAAGGAAGTAATGGGGTAAAGAAAGAAAAAGCAGCGAGGCTGGCTGAATTT
>DATEWL010000115.1:0-4758 GCA_035258025.1 Candidatus Acidiferrum sp.
GACTTGGGTGTGTAGTCGGGTAAAGGCTGTAGGAGGTCAATCTCGGAGCTGAGAAACGAGCTGCGCGGTAACAGCGCGTCATTGGTTCCCCGGCTTTATCGTCAAACAGAACTTATTTCGGAGGAAAAAGCTCCGGGTGTACGGGCTTGCCAGCCGATGCGGCAATGTTGAACGAGGCATCGAGCGTAAGAGTGACCGGAGGCAAGCAGATTTCCGTGCTGCAAGCCTGGTAGCGCAGCTTGAGCGGGATGTGTTGCGCACCGAGAGGAGCGTTCTGGAGCGCGGTGACCGGGAGACGGAGCGTGATGGTGTCTTCGTAGACGTTTAGCGGCTTCTTGGAAAACGTGAAGGAATGCAGCGCACCTTTGGGATAGGAAACATCGCCCAATTGAAAGCCGGCGGGAGCATCGGCACGAAGATCTGTGGCGATGAGATAGTCTTCGGATTTTTCGCGGGCATTGATGTGGAATCCTGGGCGGATTTTCAGCACCGCCGCAATTTGAAACGCGCTGCCTCGGCCAACCGGATCAAGCGAAACATAAATTGTGGGAGCGACGACGTCCTTTGGAGAAGGAACCTGTTGCGGCGCAGAGGGCAATGCCGCCACAACCACCAGAAGCAGGACGCCAGCTAGCATGCCGACAACGAATTTCATAGTTTGACCTGAGTGCCGAGTTGCTGAGAAACAACGCGGTTCATCACTGCAAAAAGGTCTTCGCCCGTTTTTTCGAGCACGAAACCGTTCTTCGTTTCCGACCAACCCAGCTTGAACGAAGTGGAAAGAGCGGAAATCCAGATTTCGCGTATCGGTGTATTCGGAGAAACAACGAACTTCACTTCCTCCGGCTCCTCAAAGATCACTTCGAGCTTCCCACTTTCACCTTCCACGTCGAAATCATGCTCGTCCGCAACCACAAGCAAGCGTTTCTTGAGTTCCGCAAAGGCAGCGTCAGCTTTTCTCTGAAAATCTTTTTCTTCCAGCATAGTCGTTTAGAGTGAGTAGTAAGTAGCGAGTAGTGGGTAGTTAAAAGCCAGAGCCCTCACTTCGAAAGTTTACCACGGAGCGCGAAAATCATTTTGCTGATCTCTTTTGCCATTTGCATCGACGCTTCGATGTCGTTCGGCTGAATGAGATGAAGCCTGACGGCGATCAAGAGGTGTGTTTCGAGTTCCTTGACCGAACCATTGGCGATCAATAGGAAGCGAATGAATTCCCCAGCATGCCAGCGCCCGAATCCCTCGGCGATATTTGCCGGAACAGATCCAGCGGCGCGACGAAGTTGTGAAGAAAGGCAGTGTTGTTCATTGATTGGCAGTTTGACGACGATCTTATAGGTCATCTCGACCAAGTCCATCGATTTTTGCCACACTACGAGATCTCGATAGCTTTCGATTTTCTTTCTTGGTGGAACCGATGGCAATGCCCGCCCCTCCCCTTGTGGAAGGGTCCTACTCACTACTTACTATTAACTACTCACTTAATTATCAGAGTTGCGATTCGATCGCTTTGTTCATTTCCTCTTCGCTGATCATGCCGGTGACGCGCTTGATCTGCTTGCCGTCGCGGGAGATGAGGATGCTGGTGGGGTAGCCAAAGAGGCCGCCGAATTTATCGGCAGCATCATCATTGCCGATTAGGATCTGATAGCTCATCGGCAGCTTTTGGCCGTTGACGTCGAAACGCTCTTTGCTGACAAACGGTGCAACGACACTTTTGCCTTCCTCGTCTAGAGCGATGCCGAGGAGAACGAATCCCCTGGGGCCGTACTTCTGCTGCATTTCAATGAGCCACGGAATTTCCACGCGGCACGGTTCGCACCACGTGGCCCAAAAATTCACCAGGACCACTTTGCCCTTGTACTCGCTGAGGGAGACATCTTTTCCGTCGAGGTCCTTGAGCGTGAGCTCGGGTTCGGGCAAATCGGCCTTCGGGTTGTCGCCGTTCGGATCATCACCCTTCATGGCGACATTGCCGGGGACTCCGGTTTTTGATTTGATGCGGGTGGCCTTGTCCGCAAAGTAGGTGCCGGCAACCAGGGCCAGCACGGTAGCAACGACCAACAGCGTTTTCATCTTCCATTCCTCAATTCAATTATACCCGAATGCGAATTCCTCGCGCTGGGGCGGGAAGAAACGCAGGCCGTTTATTTCACGCCCGTCAAAGATTTTTCCAGCCATAGCACTGCGTCGTTCAAAAAGCTCAGCTTGCCCGCCAGCCACGTCAGCTTATTCACAAAGACGAGCCCGCCCACGAAGAGCAGCAAAGCGCCGCTAAGTAGTTCGACGGCGTGGAGATACTTTCGGAAGCGTTGATAAAACTTGAGAAATTGCCCAATGCCGAGAGCCGTCAGCAAGAATGGCACTGCCAAGCCCGCGGAATAAACGGCGAGAAGCAGAATCCCACGCGCAATAGTGTCGCTGGCCCCAGCCAGCGCAAGCACCGTGGCGAGTATTGGCCCAATGCAAGGTGTCCAACCAAAAGCGAACGCGAAGCCGAGGAAGAAGCCGCTGAAGAGGCCCGGTTTCGTGTTGGTGCTGCGCAGGTGCACATCGCGGTTGAGCCACTTTGCGAGAGCCGGACCAAAGAAACCAATGAGTGAAAGCGAGAAAAAGTGGACCCAGCCGAGGCCGAAAAAGAGCGGCCCATGATGAAGTATCGCAGCAACGCCCAAAACGACGAGGAGTGAGCCCAAGATCAAGCCGGTGCGAAAGGTGAGTTTCACTAGCGCGCCAACCAGATGCAAGCCGAACAGCAAAATCAGGGCGCCTGCAATAGGTGCGAGCATTCCACGATTTTTCAGGAGAAAAGTGCCGACGGCGCTCGCCGAAGCGCCGAATGAAATGAAAACCACAGAGAACCCAACGACGAAGGAAAGCGCGGAAGCGAAAAGGCCGCCGCGCGGCTGCTGGCCCTGACGCAATTGCTCCATGCCGATGCCGGAAAGCATCGAAATGTAGCCCGGAACAAGAGGAAGCACGCAGGGCGAGAGAAACGAAACCAATCCGGCGATAAACGCTGCTGCTAAAGAAACGTCAGTCATCTATTTTGGACCTAATTTTTATGAACGCGAGATGGTCGTAGATTCCGATCTTGAATTGCGTTACTGGCACTAGACCCACCGCGCGGCGCGGTTATTCCAGTTTGAGCAGCTGATTCGTTTCTTGCTTGGACTTCTCTAATTCTCCCACAAAGACGGGAAAAGCGCGTCAATCGTTAGCACGAGGACAGTCCGCAGCAACTTCATTAGACGCGTGTGGGCCGCATTCGATACGTGCGGCATGGTACGGGCGACAGATGACATATTTGCCCGACGTGCTCAAGAGTTTCGATCTGTGGCGATGTCTGTAAGTGATAGATAGTCAAGGCTTTGCTTGGTGCGCGGTTGGCAAGGTGGTTGCCATGTGACAAGTAGGCGCATTCAGGGCGCGCCCGGCAGGTCAGGGCAGGTGGCTATGCAGTGGACTCCGAATAAAGTGACGGCACTTCGCGTGGCAGTGGGATTTGCCGCGGTGAGTTTGTTTGGGCGCGGGCCGTGGGCGAATCTTGCGGCGGTCTTGCTTACGGTAACGACGATCGCGCTGGACGCTTTGGATGGGCACATCGCGCGGCGAAAGAATCTGGCGACCCCGGTCGGGGCGCAACTCGATATTCTCGGCGACCGCATGATCGAAAACGTGTACTTCACGTATTTCGCGGTGGCGGGAATGGTGTCGCTATGGCTGCCGGTTTTCTTTTTTGCGCGAGGAGCGGCGACGGATTTTCTGCGAGGGCTGGCCTTGCGCGCGGGGCACTCCGGGTGGGGCGCGAACGCGATGCTGCAGACGTGGTGGGGCCGGGCGCTGGTGGCGTCGCGCTGGAGCCGCGGTTTGTATGCAGCGATGAAGTGTCTCTGCTTTTGCTACCTTGGACTGGAATTGGCGCTGACGCGCGGACCCGTGGCGCTGCTGGGAGAAATGACGACGGACTTGCACGCGTTGATTCGTGTCGGCGCTCACGTGCTGACGTGGATGACGGCAGCGTTCTGTCTGTTGCGTGGATTGCCGGTGCTGGCAGAGGGGTGGCGCTTTGTTTCGAGCGTGGGCCCAGTGCGCAGGGTGAAGCGAGTTGCGCAGGGGGCGATGTGACGGCGCATAAGGAGGTATTTGAGGTAAAGGAAGTCAGCGAAGTAAAAGAGAAGAACAAAGGTGTCGCTGCGTTTTTTGATTTAGATGGCACGCTGATGCCGATGCCGTCGTTGGAGAAGACGTTTTATTTGTTGCTGCGCTATCGGAAGCTGATCGGGATTCGGAACTGTTTTTTGTGGTTGAGAGAAGCCGCGCGACTCATGCCGCGAGGGATCAATCAGATCATGCACGCAAACAAGATGTACCTACGAGGCATTTCTGTTGATAAAAAAGACTCACTCATGGCTCCGTCGTTTTATCCGGAGGCGATTGAAAACATGGCGTGGCATGCGGAACGCGGACATTTGATTGTGATTGTGAGTGGGACGCTGGAGCCGTTGGCGGAGCGAGCGGCGCGCGGGCTGGAAGCTGCGGTTGATCGACGCGGATTGGCAACCGAGATTCGCGTGTGCGCTACGCGGCTGGAAGAGAAAAACGAAAAATGGACCGGACGAATTGTGGGAGAGGCCATGCTTGGCGAGGCGAAGGCGCGGGCTGTCAGGCGAATCGCGGCGGAGGCGGATTTGGATCCCCAGCGATGCTTCGCGTATGGAGACAGTTCGAGTGACAAGTGGATGCTCGAAGCAGTCGGAA
>DATEWL010000116.1:0-5955 GCA_035258025.1 Candidatus Acidiferrum sp.
CGCTTCGTTCTCTTCAGCGGCGAAGAGCAAGGTACGATCGGTTCTTATGAATATGTGAAGGCGCATCGCGCAGAGCTGGACAAAATTCGCGCGATGATCACGTTTGACTCGGGCATCGGACGCGTCACGGGTTATTCGCTCGGCGGGCGGCGCGACATTGAGGCCGGCGTGCGCGAAGTGCTGAAGCCACTCGAATCTTGGGGCGCGAACAATCACACACCCGACGCTTCCTTTGGAACTGACAACCTCGATTTCCTGCTGGAAGGCGTGCCAACGCTGGTTGCCAATCAGGAAGAGGCGAACTACTTGCTGAATTATCACGCCGCATCCGACACGCTGGACAAAGTGGACATCCGCGAGCTGAAGCTGCACACCGCGCTAGCCGCGCTGACCGCCTGGGGCATCGCCGATCGCACCGAACCTCTCGGTAAGCGCCTCACGCGCGCCGAACTCGACGTCCTCGTCAAAGAAACCGGCCTCGATCAACAGATGAAGGCGCTCGGCTATTGGGACGCCTGGCAAAACGGCGCCCGCGGCCGCAAACCCTGAGAACGCCGCTTCATTCAAATCTGGCGAACTTGGTAGAGCTTACCAATTATCAATTCTTAAGCAGCATCCCACATCTTCAGAATTGCTTCCCGGTATACTGGAGTGGACGACATTCACGCGCTGGATCGTTGGGGAGAGAACTTGGGTACGGAGCAACACAAGCCGGGACGCATTCTGGCGCTGGATTATGGGCGCGCCAGGATTGGGCTGGCCATTGCGGATGCAGTGGCGGCGTTGGCCCAGCCGCTGGGGACTCTGGATCGCATCAACCGCAACGAAGACATGCGGCGGCTGCGGGAGTTGGTGCGCGAGCATGGCGTGCAACAAATTGTAGTGGGACTCCCGCTGCGTCTGGATGGAACACGCGGCGATATGGCCGAAGAGGCGGCGCGGTTCGGCCAGCGTGTGCACAAGCAACTTGGTCTACCCGTCGAAATGGTGGACGAGCGCCTGACGAGCTGGGAGGCGGAGCGGTTGCTTGAAGAACACCAAGGCAGGACCATTCACGCTGCGTCCAGCAAAAAACGAAAAAAAGAAAACGAAAAGACGGGCGTGGACGCACTGGCTGCGGCTTTGATCTTGAAAGAATACCTGGACCGGCAGCAGCCGGCACAGGCCATGCAAGACGCGAAGTGAAACATGTGCGCTTGGGATTCGCGAGGCTGATTTGAAGAAAGTTTTGCTGTTCATCTTGGTTCTGGCGCTGGCCGCGGCAGGGGCCGGGGCCTGGGGATGGTATTGCATCACGAAGCCATACCAGGGATTCGCGAGCGGAGGTGTCTTCGTTACCGTGCCGCACGGGGCTTCGAGCCGCGGCGTGGCTCGAATACTGGAGAGTAATGGCGTTGTGCGCAGCGCCACCGCGTTCGAAATTTATGCGCGGCGGCATCCGCGGCGATCGCTTGAAGCGGGAGAATATTTGTTCGATCGCCCTCTAAGCGGCCGCGACGTTTTCTGGAAGCTCGCCAAGGGCGACGTCTATCAAATTCCCTTCACCGTGCACGAAGGCGAAACCTTGTACGACATCGCGCATGATCTCGAAGCCGGCCACTTTCTTCCCGCCGACGATTTCGTGAAAGCCGCCAGCGATCCAATGATGGTTCGCGACATTGACCCGCACGCCCTCACGCTCGAAGGTTATCTCTTTCCCGCTACTTATGAACTGCCGCGCCATCCAGTCGCCGTTGAGCTGACCGCTGCCATGGTGAAGAAATTCAAGGAGCAGTGGGCGCGACTATCTCCGCAGATGGCCGGAGACGATAAGACGCGCCTGGCGTCCGGCTACCCTATTTCTTCCATCGTGACGCTTGCGTCGCTGGTCGAGCGCGAGACGCCAAAGAAAGAGGAGCGTCCTCTTGTCGCGGGAGTCTTTGAAAATCGGCTGCGCAAGGACATGATGCTGCAATGCGACCCGACGGTGATCTATGCTTTGGAACAAGAGGGCCGTTACAACGGAACACTAACTGGAGCCGAACTGCACGTGCATTCGCCTTACAACACGTACGAGCACACGGGATTGCCGCCGGGACCCATCGGCAATCCGGGAGAAGCATCGCTGCGCGCGGCGCTGCTGCCGGCCGAGACGGATTATCTCTATTTCGTTGCCAACACGCAGGGCGGACACTTTTTTAGCGCCACACTGGAAGAACATAACCGGAATGTGACAAAGTACCGCCGTCTGCTGGCGGGGCTTCCGGCCGATCCTCCGCCTCCCCCGCCGCAGCCGCCAAAGCAGAAGCAGACACCGGCGCATAGCAAAAAGAAGGCACACACCAAACCGCGCAAAGGCACAGCTTGATGAGTGATTTGGAAAAAACGAAGAAGGATCTGATTCTCGAAACAGCCCGAGAGATCGGCGCATCGAAATGGACGCTCGCGGAGATCGATCAGCTCCGCCGGCGGCTGCATGCCGAGCATGGCGAAGCGGGAAAGACCAGCTCGGAATACATCGGGGACGTCTTGAAAAGCGCGGGCTGGAAAGTGCTGCTCACCCTGCAAGAAGAAGCAGAAGAACAGTACGAAGAAGAGTTCGAAGACCTGTTGCACTTCAAAACGCTGGAAGACGCGGAAGTCAGCATCATGCGTCTGGACGAGCTGATGCGGAAGTTCCAGGCGCATGGCGAGCATGCCGCCGTCGAACGCGTTTTGGGAATCGCGCGGCTCGGCAAGCGGCGCGCGGAGATGATTTCACGAAATCACAAAGTAGAACCACACAAGCGCGAAGAAAAGGTGGAAATTGCCAATTGGTTTCGCATTTGGCTCGAGACCCCCGACGCGTTTTTCGATTGGCTGGACGTGCGGAAGCAGTCGCCTGATTTTCGAACGAGATTTCCGGAAGCGGAGACGCTGGAATGAGTCTTCCCACCGGCGCGCCGCCTAACGCGCTCGAATTGCCTCCCTTCTCGCTGGACGTGGAAGCGCTGGACCTTGGACCTGGCGTGAAAGCCGTCGGGCTCGAACTGGTCGAAACGGAAAACCGCGAGCCGGTTCGCGGCAAGAAGGCTGGGGAAATTTGGTCGGCAGTCTTCCCTGCTCTGGCACATGACGAATGTTACGTCGTCGATTTCTTCAGCCACATAGATCGCGTTCTGGAATTTTGTAAAGCGCGAAAGATCGAGTATCGCGAAGCAGGCGTGCGTTGCGTAGTTCTGCCGCAGCCCAGGCAAGGTCAACTTTTCCAGCTATTCGAGCGCTTTGAAGGCGAAACATTTGGAATACGCGCTGGAGCCGCCTCGCAAAATCCTGACGCCGCGCTCGAAGGTGACCTTTCGAAGCGGGGAGTTGACGCTTATCAGCTTGCCTATGAGCGCTACGTATTCTGCGCCGTTTGTGAGCCGGAAGACGGCTGGGTCACGCTGCTCAGCACAAAGCTCTGGGCCAGCGAAGTCATACGCCGCGTCCGGCCCGCGGTGCAGCCATTCGATATCTACATCGCCCGTCCGCAATAGGGCTCGACTTTTGCGATGGGTCGCGCTCTCCCCGCTGACTCGTTCATAATGGACTTTGGCTCAGGGCCGGGACTGATGACTTAGTTTACGAATGTGGGAGTTCCAGTCGGCAGGGCACTGATCGTGGGGACTGCCAAGACTGCTCAGTCAGGACTGCCTATGTTACCAGAGGCGTTCGGTCGACGAGTTTGAACATGGTTGTTAGGGTGCATCGTTTGTACCTAAAAGGGGCTTAACGGACTGATGCGGCGTGCGTTGGCATGCATGGCAGGGGCGACAGTGGCGGCGATTTCCTGCGGCTGCGGTGGCGCAGTCAGTAAGAAACAGAACGTACCTGCCACGCAGATCGTCGTCGCAAGGGACGCCACGCGCGAGGAGTTGCTCGTGAAATACAACGCCATGGCGAAAGGCGTGAAAAGTGTGAACGCCACTGTCGAGCTAAAGCCCACAGCCGGCTCGAAATACAGCGGCCTAATCGAGGAGTATCACGAAGTGAAAGCGTTTCTTCTGGCGGAGCGGCCAGCTTACATCCGCATGATTGGGCAAGCGCCCCTGATCGGCAAGACGGTATTTGATATGGCCAGTGACGCTGAAACGTTTCGCGTGTCGATTCCGTCCAAGAACAAATTTCTCGTAGGGCCGATCGCTCTGGAACGCACCAGCAGCAAGCCCATCGAAAATCTCCGGCCGCAGCATCTACTGGACGCGCTGCTTTGGAGCGAGATTCGCAAGGAAGAAGACGTGCTCTTTGAAGAGTTCAACGACGAGAAGGCGCGCTATTATGTGCTGACCGTCTTGCGTGGTGGATATCGAAGAGAAATCTTGCGAAAAATCTGGTTTAGCCGCGCCGATTTGCAGGTCGCGCGGTTGCAGGAATTTGGACCGAAGGGTGCTTTGCTCTCCGATGTGCGTTACTCGGACTGGGAGCCGCTCACCGCAGATCAGGAGCAAGCGGCGGGAGCCGCGTCAGGCGTCACAACTTTTCCTCACGCGATTCAAATCGAGAGGCCGCATGATGATTACCGGTTGGACTTACAGGTGACCAAGCTGATGCTGAATGAAGACATTCCAGCGGAACGCTTCAAGCTCGAACAACCCGCGGGTTCGGAATTGGTTCATGTTGGCGAAGACGCCGCGGAGAAGAGGCCATGATGGGTGAGCTGATTGTCCGCAACTTGCTTCACCGGCCGCTGCGCACTTTAATCGGCGTTCTCGCCGTCGCGGTCGAAGTGGCGCTGGTCGTGCTCATAGTGGGCCTGACGTCGGGATTGCTGACGGAAACTGCCAAGCGCATTGAAGGCATCGGAGCGGACGTCATGGTTCAACCCAACGCCGCTTCCATTTTCATCGGTATAACGGGCGCACCTATGCCCATCAAGATCGCCGACAAATTGGCGGAATTAAAGTACGTGCAATCCGTCGCGCCGGCTCTCTTGCAATTTAGTTCCACAGGCGGCGTCGACGTGGTTTACGGGATCGACCCAGAAAGCTTCCGCGCGGTGTCCGGAGGTTTCGTATTTCTGCAAGGGCATGACATGGAGGGTCCGGAAGATCTGCTAGTGGATGATCTGGCGGCGGCGGCAAAGCAGATCAAGGTCGGGGACACATACAAACTTCTAAACCACGACTGGCATGTGGCCGGCATCGTCGAGCACGGAAAAGGCGCGCGACTATTCGTGCCGCTGGCGACGCTTCAGGACCTGGTCGGCGCGCCTGATAAAGCCTCGATTTTTTGGGTGAAGTGCACACGCCCGGAGCACACCGAAGATGTAATGGATGAGACTCGTCACCTCTTGCCTGGTTACACGGTCCGTCCAGTGAGGGCGATGTTGACGCTGATGACTTCGACGAACATTCCCGGCTTGCAGACGTTTATTGACGCCATGATCTCTCTGGCAGTCGCCATCGGCCTGCTGGTGATTTTTTTGACGATGTATACGACGGTGATCGAGCGCACCCGCGACATCGGTGTTCTGAAATCGCTTGGCGCGGGCCGGGCGTTTATCGTGCGGGCGCTGTTGACGGAATCAGCGGGGCTTTGCCTGATGGGCATTGTGGCGGGGGTCGGACTTAGTTATGCGGTGCGTGCCGCGTTTCTCGCCGGCTTCCCTACCCTGTCCATTCTTATAACGTGGCCATGGGTTTTTCGCGCCGGGGGGATTGCACTAGCGGGGGCGATGCTGGGCGCGAGCTATCCCGCGTGGATGGCAAGCCGCAAAGACCCCGTCGAAGCGCTCTCTTACGATTGAAAACTAGAGGAATGTTTAGGTTCTAGAGACACGGCAAGATACACGAACGAACAGCACTGTTAGAAAGGGAAAAAACGCCGCGAACACGCGCAGCGGCTAGGCACAGATGGCAATCACAGCTACAATACAGCAACCTGCCGAAGGGCTGAATGTCCCAGGAAAAAAGAGCTTGGAGCCGATACTTAAAACAGAAAATTTGTGGAAGCTCT
>DATEWL010000117.1:0-2774 GCA_035258025.1 Candidatus Acidiferrum sp.
TTTTTCTGCAAGCGCGAAAAAACCTGCCGGCGCCTAAAAAGAATGGCAGGATGGCTCACCGCATTCAGTCTGGGGCCGCGTTATGTGCCGGTCAAGTCGTACCAAAGGACAGGTATAAGAGATGTGCAAAACTGCACACAAACTCGCTTCACGTGCTGCTAACCAGCAACGCTCATTCCCCGAGAAGAACTCTTCTCGCAGATGTGCTATCGTCCGTTTGCAAGAGAATTTCGTGATTTCGCACATCGACTCGCATCCGGAGATTCAGCAGGGAGCAGAGGAAAAATGGCAGAACGTCCCGTACTTGTTGGACTCGTACCCCAAGTCGTCGTTCTCGACCCCGGAGACCAAATCTCCTGGATCTCCGACGCCGGCAATCTTCGCGTCGAATTCGACGTCAACCGCTGCCCCTTTTCTTCCAACATTTTTCAAGCCCCAGCAGGCATGCGCCTGCTGAGCGGCCCGCCCCGTGTCGGCCTGAAAAGCTCCACATACAAGTACCGCCTCTGGCTCAACGACCAGCTCGTCGGCCAAGGCGAAGTCATCCTCCGCGAAAAATAGCGGACAGAATGAAAAAGCCCGGCAGCAACTCGCCGAGCCTTTAGAAAGGAACATGGATTTTAGAGCGTGCTGAAATCTCGGGCGAACGAAACTGTGCGGAACCCGCAGCCAGGCTTTTGCCAATCGCGAAGCTCTAAGACCTGGGCTGTTTAGCCCAACCTATTTAGGTTGTTTAGCCCAGCCTATTTAGGCTGTTTAGCGATGATCAGTGCCTTGATCTTCTCGTACGTCGCCGCTGGAACGATCTTCTTATTCAGCAGATCGGTCTTGGTTTTGTACGGCCGGCCGTCGATGATTTTCTGCGAATACGCATCGCCGATCCCAGGCAGCGCTTTTAACTGATCCTTCGTCGCCGTGTTGATATCGATCAAATCGCTTGCTTTGGGCGCGGCTTGCGGAGCGGCAGGCTTGGGTTGCGCGGCCGCAGTCTGCGCATGCGAATACGCGCCGCTCACTCCCAAAATCAAAAGCAGTGCCGCCAAAATCATCCTGCTCAGTCTTTTTGTCATTTCGTCCTCTCCTTTTTGTACCAACAAAACCGAACCGCTCTTCACACTAAGGCTTTCCGGCGCGAGTCTCTCACATCGCCGCTTTGTACCCTGCCTTTATGGCATCCGCCTCTAACATGTACTTGCCGTGTTTTGTCTTTCCATACCAGCGCGTTCCCTGCTTGTGGTAAACGCCAGTATCCGTGTTGATCCATACCACGCCTGCCGCGTTCGCCGGAGGCGCCTGCGTCTTTGCAGGCGTAGCAGAGGCCTGCGCTGGAGAAGCCGAAGCTGCGGAAGGAGAAGCAGAAGCCGCAGGAGTTGGCTTTGCGGCAGCGGGCGCACTCGAGGCAGACGATTGCGGTTTGTCTGAACCGCTCGGTTGCGGCGATTGTGCGATCAATTCCGCGCCGCTAACCAAAAACAAGCACGCCATGAGCAGGGCGAGAGCCAGCTTCTTCGCGTCGCGTTTCATCGTTTTGCTTCTCGCTGAATTGCGGGCCCACTGGAACGCGGGCTCGCTCGAATTTCGGCATGATGGCGAAGAAAACGGGTGAAGTCAATATGGAAGAGGGCCAGATTCGCTGGCCAACTGGACAGTGAGACTTCGGTTCAAGGAATTGCCCACGAAAGCGCGTCTCACGCGGGCAAGCTTCCGCAATCAGTCGCCGGCCACCGCGCTTCGTGCGGTTTCCACCGATTCGGCCAGCCCGCGACGGACCGGCCCGAGCACGAATGCCGGTACTTCGCGTTCCGGAGCCAGCGAAAGATTGGTGGCCCGGCGCGGAAACTCAGTGCGATGATCCAGCTTCATTCCCGCCTCACGGAGGAACTCGGCGGAAAAGCCCATATCTTCGGCGCGGTCGACACCCCAGAACCAGAGCTTCTCCTCATGGCGCTGCAGGAAATCCAGAGACTCTTCGAGCTTCTTCATGGCGCGGTCAAACGACGACGCCAGAAAGAAAACTCCAAGATTCCACGCGTGGCGAGGGTAGAAGACCTGGATTCGAACACAATACTTGCCGGACTGATTCTTTTCCATACTGCAGCGGTAGTCATTGCGGACAGTCGATGATGCGCGAGAGGTCGCCTTCTTCGTATTCATAAAGTCCTGAGGTCTAGGCGCTGGGGGCCATGGGAGATTCAGCTCCGATTTCGGCTGGCTTCCGGCCCTCTCATGTATTCAAACGGGCGCAGACGCAGGCCTGAACTCGGCTACTTGGGAGACACCAATAGGCTACCGAGGTGCGAAGAGAAAGACAAGCTTGCTGCAAATAGTTTGTAAGATATGTATTTTCAACTACTTAGACTAGCCAAGGTCACCGAAACCCTTAAGTTTCTCCGGCATCACTTGTAGCTTGCCTTCTTTTTTCAGTCGGTCTTCCAAGGCTGTCCGGAAGGCCTCAAAGGCGATCGAGCGCTTATTTTGCAACACAGCGTCTGTGATTTCCTTCTTTTGTTTCTCAAAATCTGCGGGGTTAGCCTCTTGTTTGTCCACGACTTCGTAGACGAGCCAATTAGCGCCGAGGTTCAGCGGCGGGCCGACGTTGCCGGTCTTCAACTGAAACGCGGCCGCGAGTTGTTTGCCGCTGGCAACATTAGGAATGGACCCGGCGCGAGCAAATTCCTCGCTCGTCTTGGCCTCCAGGCCTAGAGCTTTGGCAGCGGCGTCGAACTTTTCTCCCGCTTTTACTCTCTTGGCCAGCTCATCCGCCTTAGTGCGGG
>DATEWL010000118.1:0-13733 GCA_035258025.1 Candidatus Acidiferrum sp.
TTCACGATGATGGCACGCACTTCACAGTATGCAGTGGCGGTGGTATGCGTTCTGTTTTTTGCGAGCGGCGCGGCGCAGGTTGTTGGGCAGCAGCCGACGAACAGCGGAGTTGCGACAGTCGATATGACACTGGCGAAGCCGGAAACCGTGGGATTTTCGACGGAGCGGCTGGAGCGGCTTCACGCCCTGATGCAACAAGTTGTGGATGCGAAGCAGCTTCCGGGGGCGGTGACGCTGCTGGCGCGGCATGGCAAGGTCGTGGACTACCGCACGTACGGAATGCGGGATGCGGCTAGCGGCGCGCCGATGACGCGCGACACTATTTTTCGCGCGTTTTCGATGACGAAGCCGGTGACGGGTGTGGCGATGATGCTGCTTTACGAGCAGGGGAAGTGGCTGCCGTCGGATCCGATCGCGAAATACATTCCAGAATTCGCGCACTTGAAAGTGTGCACAGGGGTGGACGCGGCGGGAAACATGATTCTAGAGGAGCCGATTCACGCGCCGAACATGCAGGAATTGATGACACACACGGCGGGATTTGTGTATGGCTTCTTCGGCAACACGCCAGTGGACAAGGAATATCAGAAAACGGGAGTGATGCAATCGAAGACGCTGCGGGAGTTTATCGAGAAGCTGGCGAAGATTCCCTTGGCGTACCAGCCGGGGACGAAGTGGGTCTATAGCGCTTCGATGGATATTCAGGGTTACATCGTTGAAAAGCTTTCGGGGCAAACGCTGCCGGATTTCATGCAGGAACATATTTTTAAACCCTTGGGCATGAAAGACAGCGGATTTTTTGTGCCTGCGGACAAGAGAGGGCGATTTGTAACGATTTACCGCAGCAATGAAAAAGGTGAAGTGATTCCGGCGCCGGGGTTCGGCGGCGAATACGCAGAACAACCTACGATGCCGTCGGGCGGCGGAGGGATGGTGACGACGGCGGAAGATTATTTTCGGTTTGCAGAGATGCTGGCGAGCGGAGGCGAGCTGAATGGCGTGAGGATTCTGTCGCCGGCGTCGGTGCAATTGATGAGCGCGAACCATCTGGCGCCAAATCTTTTGACGGGTGAGTTTGGGATTGGAGCGCAAGTGATGCGGCCCGGTTTGGGCTATGGATATGATTGCGCTGTGGAGTACGACCCTTTGGAGGCGAATCTGCCAGATGGGCGCGGTACTTTTTTTTGGGACGGAGCTGCGGGCACGTGGTTCTGGATAGACCCAACAAACGATGTCGTTTTTATTGGAATGGTGCAGCGCGTGCTGGGACCTGACAGCCCTGCTGTGGAGTATCAGAGCCGGCCGGCGGTTTATCAGGCGCTAGTGAATCCGAAGAAGTAAGGACGTAATGAACTAGGGAAGTAACGAAGACCGAGGACGCAGACGGTGGGCGCCGGAAAATTTGGTCAAAGTTTTTTTCGGGAAAAGTGGCGCGCCCGGAGAGACTCGAACTCCCGACCCTCTGGTTCGAAGCCAGATGCTCTGATCCAACTGAGCTACGGGCGCGTAAGCCCATTATATCTGTTGGTATCCCTCTCAACCAACTGTTTGCATGGCGGAAACCAACTCTGGAATGTCAATTTTAATGAGCGTGCCTTGGCCGGGGCGGCTTTCGATTTGCAGATGGAAGTCGGCGCCGTAGAGGACGCGGAGGCGTTCGCGGACGTTGCTGAGTCCGATGCCTTCGACGTAGACGTGGGGCATTTTTTCTTCTGAGATGCCGACGCCGTTGTCTTCAATTTCAATGTGCAAGCGGCCGTCGCTATTTGTGGTGCGCAGTTGGATTTTGCCGCCATCGAGTTTTGGGGCGAGGCCGTGTTTGAGGCAATTTTCGACGATGGGTTGGAGAAGCATGCTGGGGACGAAAGCTTCGAGGGTTTCGTCGTCGATGTGCTTGATGATGTCGAGGTTGTCGCGGCCGAAGCGGGCGACCTCGATATCGAGATAGTCGTCGATGAATTCGAGCTCTTCGCGCAGCGGCACGAAGGTTTCGTGTTTGCGGAGGAGGCGGCGGAGGATGTTGCTGAGCTTGAGGACCACCTCGCGCGCGTTGTCGGGGTCGAAGCGGATGAGCGCGGAGACGGTGTTCAGCGTGTTGAAAAGAAAATGCGGGTTGATTTGGCGGGAGAGCGCGTCCATGCGAGCTTTAAGCAGGAGTTGCTGGTGGCGCTCGAGGTTCATTTCGATGCGGGTGTTGTTCCAGATTTTCAGAGGCGCAGCGACGGACATCAGCGTTGCGATCACAGTAAGGACAAGCCACCAATCCCACTGCGGATGAATGGCAAAAAGCCACTTGGGCTTGGTGGCCTGGACCAGTGCTACGCGGCCTAACTCCAATCCGACGCACACGGCCAGCGGCGCCATTTCCCAAGACAATTGGCCTTTTTTCAGCAGGCGCACGACGGCCTTCGGAATGTTTAGAAACGTGAATGGGCCGAAGTCCCAGAGATCTTCTTTGTTGGGGATCGCTTGACGGATCAGTCCACCCAGCAGGCCTGCTGTGGAAGCGGCGGGCATCGCGAGCCACTCATGAGAGATGAGCGCGGGAATCGTTATAATCGCGCCGCCAATCGGCCCGACGACGCGACCGCCGAGCAAGCCCATTAGAAAAGCGCCTTCGAGCGAAAGGTCCGCGAACTGGTAGGGATAGCCGACAAGGCGCAAGGTTACGCCGAGGATCAGCGGCGGGGTCATGAACAGCATTAGCTTGAGTTTTTGGTCGGGGTCGCGCTCTTCGGTGAACAAGACGCGGCGGAAGGTGTTCCACCGGGCGAGCAACGCGGCGATGGAGGAGGCTACGCCCACCTTCAGCAGCAGGGTGAAGAGCAGGTCGCGAACTGCGGTGGCCGAGTCCATGTTCGTTTGTGCGAGCTTCTTCGGTAACGCTAGCCAATTGCTGCGGCGATGTAAAGTCTTGCGTGGCGTACCTGTTATACTTCTCGTTCGACATGAACCAGAATTCGCGCGCACGCAGACATCCCAAAAAGGAAGGGCCAAGAGTAAAGCTGGTCGCCCAGGCCGCGCTTCCCACGCGGTACGGCCGCTTTGCGATTTACGGCTTCAAAGGCTTGGGCCCACTGGATGAGGCCATTGCCCTGGTGAGTGGCAAAGTTAACGGAAAGACCGCGCCGCTCGTGCGCGTGCATTCGCAATGCCTGACGGGCGACGTGCTGACGTCGCTGCGGTGCGATTGCCGCGCGCAACTCGAACTCTCCCTCAAGAAAATCGCACAGGCTGGTTCCGGCATCCTGCTCTATCTCCCGCAGGAGGGCCGCGGCATTGGACTCATGAACAAACTGCGCGCGTATCAGCTCCAGGATGGGGGGATGGATACAGTGGAAGCGAACGAAAAACTGGGATTCGCGGCCGACGCGAGAGACTATGATTTTTCCGCGCAAATCCTAAAAAAGCTAGGCGCCACGAAGATTCGGCTGCTCTCCAACAACCCGGAAAAGGTCCGGCAGCTTGAGCAATCGGGCATTCGCGTCATTGAACGTGTTCCATGCCAGCCGCGCATCTCGAAAATTTCCCGCGCGTATCTCCAGACGAAAAAAAGTAAAATGGGCCACCTTCTCGAAGGACTTAGGTAATTGAGAAACGCTCCGGAATTATATTCCGATGACACCGACTGTCTCGCAGCGCGTGAAATAGAAATAGCGCTTCGGAGTTGGTGCTTATCCGCCGCCTACGAATTGAACGATTTCGTAGCGGTCGCCCGGTTCAACAGGCGTCTGCGTCCAGGCGGGACGCGGAAGGATTTGCAGGTTTCGCTCGATGGCTACCCGGCCTGAGTCCAGGCCAAGCGCGACGAGTAGATCTGTAACCATCGCGCCAGGATGCGTTTCGCGCTTTTCTCCGTTCACAATAATCGAGATTGCTGTTTCCATCGCTCTGTTCTACTCGAAACGCGAATGCCAACTTGATTGCTGCTCTTATGCCGTGGGCACGCGCGGGCGCGCCTTCAATTGAAACTTCAACTGGCCCTTCGAATCCGCTTGCGAAGCCTCAATGACGAGCGCGGGCTCGGCTCCGGCAAGCCTGGGCATGTCAAATTCCAGCCGCGCCTGGCCATCGGCTGCCGTCTCTGTCGAAAATTCCGTGACGTCCGCCGCGCCATCAATGCGCGCGGTTACCAACGCGCCAGCGATAGCCTCTCCATTTTGCTTTTTCCTGACCGCAACATGCAAATTCGCGCGCTTTCCTGCCAGCCAGTTTTTCGCGTTAATCAACTCCAGCGCCAGAGGTGGCGCTGGCGACGCGTTCGAATGCGCCGCAGAATCGGCGTTCTTCATTACGGGTTTTTCCTTGACCGGCGGAGGAGGTGGCACGAGGTGCAATGCGCCGCTGCGAATTTCTTCGGTTACGGTGCGATGCTGGTCGTCGATTCGTTTTCTGAGCAGCTCTTCGCGTCCCGGATCGAGCGGCAGCAAATCAATGTAATTATTCGTGCGGCGATGCAGAACGCGGCCGCGGCAATAGACCGTTGTATCGATCAAGGCATTTGCAGTGCCGCGGTCCTCGGTCTGGACGTGATAGACCGACTCTCCCACTTTCACATCCGTGTTATGCCCAAAGAGCATCGATTTCGTCCGCTCCCTCGGAGGCTACTCGCCGATAGTTTTAACGCTGGCGCGCGCCGCAGGATTTTTCTCACGCCATTTGACCGACTGGCGGCTGAATGGATATTATAGCCCTTCGCTTATGACAGATTCAGGCTTACAAGCGTACACTCCGCTTCTCTTACACCTGCTGATTGCGACGGCGCTCGCCGGGGCGCTGACGGCTGCTTCCGTGCTGGTGGGCTGGCGCCGCCCGAGCCGCGCCAAACAGCAGCCCTACGAATGCGGCATGGAGCCCACTGGGGACGCGCGGGCGCCGGTTTCCGTAAGATTCTATTTGGTGGCGATGGTTTTCATCCTTTTTGACGTGGAAGCCATCTTCTTATACCCGTGGGCCTACATTTACCGGGACTTTATAAAGATGTCTCCGAGCATCGGGATGTACGGCTTCGTGGAAATGATGGTATACATCGCCATACTTTTGGTCGGCTACTTCTATCTTTGGAAAAAAGGCGCGCTCGACTGGCATAAGAGTTAGCCTGCGCCTGAGGGCTTGGAAACGGTGACAGAGAATACCAGCCAACGCGCTAGTGTCGTGGCCGAGCACTTGCGCGCGTGGAATCCGAACGCCATCGAGGAAGTGATTGAATTCCGTGGCGAAACCACCATTGTTTTGCCTCGCAAAATTCTGCGGGCGGCGGCCGCGCACTGTCGGGATCACGCGGAGCTGCAATTCGACCTGCTTACGGATGCCACTTGCGTTGACCGCTACCCGCACGAGCCGCGCTTCGAATTGAACTATCATTTGGTTTCCATTCCCCGGCGCGACAAAGTTCGCCTCAAGGTTCGGTTGTCCGGATCGGACGCCGTTGTGGATACGCTGGTGCCTGTCTGGCCAGGGGCCAATTGGCTGGAGCGGGAGATTTTTGACCTTTTCGGCGTACATTTCGAGGGCCATCCAGACTTGCGGCGTATCCTGCTTCCCGAAGACTGGGAAGGCTATCCGCTGCGCAAGGACTATCCCGTCGAGGGTTATCGCGACGTGCCGATGGTTACGGGATTCAGAAAGAGCTCTGTATGACCACTGTCGAGACCGCCACCGGCGTAACAAAAACGATGGTTCTCAACATGGGTCCGCAGCACCCTTCGACTCATGGTGTGCTTCGCGTTCTGCTTGAACTGGATGGCGAAACGGTCCTCCGGGCTGTGCCCGATCTGGGTTATCTGCACACGGGAATTGAAAAAAGCTGCGAAGACAAGACGTATTCGCAGGCCATCACGCTTACCGACCGGATGGACTATCTCAATCCGCTCGGCAACAACCTGGTCTACTGCCTGGCCGTGGAAAAACTGCTGGGTCTCGAAATCCCCAAGCGTGCGCAGTACGTTCGCGTCATGCTTGTGGAGCTGCAGCGCATTTCTTCGCATCTGGTGTGGCTTGGAACGCATGCCATCGACATGGGCGCGATGTCGGTATTTCTTTATTGCTTCCGCGAGCGCGAAGAGATACTGAAAATCTTCGAGTTGTTTGCCGGGCAGCGCATGATGACAAGCTACATCCGCATCGGCGGCATTGCGCTGGAGCCTCCGGCGGGCTGGCGCGGGGCAGTCGAGCGCTTTTTGAAAATGATGCCCAGCCGCATCGATGAATACGAATCGCTGCTTACAGGAAACCGAATCTGGATGGGGCGGCTGCAGGGCGTCGGCTATATTTCCGCGGAAGACGCGGTGGCCCTGAGCATGACCGGCCCGACGCTGCGTGCCGCCGGCATTGCGTACGACAACCGCAAAGTGTTCCCGTATTCGAGCTACGACGAGTTCGAGTTTGACGTGCCGACGCGGACGGAATCAGATTGCTTTGCGCGTTACATGATCCGTGTGCTGGAAATGCGGCAGAGTTTGAATATCGTTCGCCAGGCAATGGCCAAAATCACGGACAGCGGCCCGATCCGGACCGAAGCTCCGGGCATCGTGCCGCCGGCGCGCGAAAAAATGAAGACGGAGATGGAAGCGCTCATCTATCACTTCAAGATTTTCACCGAAGGGTTTTCTCCCCCGCCTGGCGAGGCGTTTGTGACCGTGGAATCGCCCCGCGGCGAATTGGGATGCTTTATCGCCAGCGACGGCTCGCCAAAGCCGCTGCGCGCGCATTTCCGTTCACCCTCGTACATCAATTTACAGGCGTTGCCGAAACTGGTCACGGGACAGCTGATTTCCGACGTGATTGCATGTATCGGGACGATTGATATTGTCTTAGGAGAAGTCGACCGCTAACCTCATGGAACTCTCTACACAGCTTGCCGCGCGTTTTGAGAAGTTGCAGAACGCATATCCGTTCAAACGCAGCGCGCTGATTCCCATGCTGATGTACGCGCAAGATGAGTACGGATGCGTCAGCGACGAGATGATTGCGGAAATCGCGCGCCGGCTGGATCTGAACAACGTTCAGGTCGAGGAAACTCTAGCCTACTACTCGATGCTGCACCGCAAGCCCATGGGCAAATTTCATGTGCAGGTTTGCACGAACGTGGCCTGCATGTTGCGCGGGGGCAACGAGATTTTGGACCGCGCCAAAAAGCGCTTGGAAATCGGACACAAGGAAGTGACGCAGGACGGGGTCTTCTCACTCGAAGAGGTGGAATGTATCGGTGCTTGCACCGGGGCGCCTGCCATGCAGGTGAATTACGACTTTTACGAGAATCTCACTGCGCTGAAGTTCGATCGCATCATCAAGGAACTGGACGGCGGCAGAGTTCCGCCGCCAGAGCCGGTCACTGCCGGGGCGCTTCACGAACGCGAGCCGGGAGAAACGCCACTTATTAGCAAGCGCTGGGGAATCAAAGATTCGCGCAAGATCGATGTTTATCTGCAGCACGACGGCTACAAGGCGCTCGAAAAGGCGCTGAAGGAAATGACGCCGGAAACGATCATCGATGAAGTGAAAAAATCCAGTTTGCGCGGGCGCGGCGGGGCTGGGTTTCCCACTGGTATGAAGTGGTCGTTTGTTCCCAAGGATTCGCCGAAACCGAAATACCTTATCTGCAATGCCGACGAATCGGAACCAGGCACCTGCAAAGACCGCCCGCTGATGGAGATGGATCCGCATCAGCTGATCGAAGGAATGATCATCGCGGGACGATCTTTTGGGGCGCACCGGGGCTTCATTTACGTGCGTGGAGAATATCGCTATGTTTTGGACATTGTCGAAGAGGCGGTCGTGGAAGCCTACGCTCACGGCTATTTGGGCAAAGATATTCTCGGCTCCGGCTTCGATTTCGATTTGCTGACGCATACCGGTGCGGGCGCTTACGAGTGCGGTGAAGAATCCGCACTGATGGAATCGCTCGAAGGCAAGCGCGGTTATCCGCGAATTAAGCCGCCCTTCCCTGCCGTGGTCGGTCTCTATGGCTGCCCGACGATCATTAATAATGTCGAAACTCTCAGCTCCGTTCCGGCCATCATTCTGGAAGGCGGCGAAGCCTACGCGAAACGCGGTACGCCGAAAAATGGCGGCACGCGGCTCCTTTGCGTTGCGGGCCACATTGCGAAGCCTGGGATTTACGAAATTCCGCTTGGGATGAATATGAAAAAGTTCATCTATGAAATGGCGGGTGGGATTCCCGGCGGGAAGAAACTCAAGGCCGTTATCCCAGGTGGAAGCTCATGCCCAATCATGAGCGCCAGCGAAATCGACATCCCGATGGACTACGACTCCGTTGCTAAGGCCGGTTCTATGCTTGGGTCTGGCGGCATGGTGGTGATGGACGAAACCACCTGCATGGTGGACATGGCTCGGCGCATCATGCATTTTTATGCGCACGAATCGTGCGGCTGGTGCATTCCTTGCCGCGAAGGCACGTCCTGGCTGAAGAAGATGCTGGATCGCTTCCACGCGGGCTACGGGCGCCCTGAAGATATCGACATCGTGGGCGAGTTGGCGAAAAACATGCTCGGCCGCACGTTTTGCCCGCTTGGCGATGCGGCGGCGCTGCCGACCATCAGCATCGTGCAGAAATGGCGCAACGAATTCGAAGATCACTTGAATGGACGCTGTGCGTATAAATCCGCGGAAGCGCTTGTCGGCTCGCATTAGGAATCCATGGCAGAGACGAAGCTAGTTACGCTGAAGATTAACGACCGAGATGTGCAGGTTCCTCCGGGCACGCTGGTGATTGAAGCGACGCGGCGCATCGGAACGGAAGTGCCGTCATTCTGCTACTACCCCGGGCTTTCGCTGCAGGCTGCTTGCCGCATGTGCCTCGTCGAAGTGGAAAAAATGCCGAAGTTGCAGACAGCGTGCACGCTGATCGCCACCGAAGGCATGGTGGTTCGAACGAACACCGAACAGGTTCGCGGCGCGCGCAAAGCCATGCTGGAATTTTTGCTGACGAACCATCCCTTGGATTGCCCTGTTTGCGACAAGGGCGGCGAATGCGAGCTGCAGGATATGGTCTTCCGCTACGGCGCGGATACTAGCCGGTTCGTCGAAGAGAAAATTCATCGGCCGGAAGAGAAATGGTCGGAGCTTGTCTATTACGATGCCCCGCGCTGCATTCTTTGCTTCCGGTGCGTGCGCGTGTGCGATGAAGGCATGGACGTGAAGGCGCTCGGCGTCGGGATGCGCGGCGCGAACAGCATCATTATTCCGAACCGCGAAGATCATCTCGAGTGCGAAGAGTGCGGGATGTGCATCGATATTTGTCCCGTAGGCGCGCTTACCAGCGGGACGTATCGTTACAAGACGCGGCCGTGGGAAATGACCTATGTCTCGACGGTTTGCACGCATTGTTCGAACGGGTGCAAAACGACGTTGAGCGTGCGCAATCACGAAATCATGCGGGCGAATAACCGCGATCTTTCCGGAATCAACGAGGATTTTCTATGCATCAAGGGGCGCTTCGGCTTTGATTTCACCAAGCACCCTGAGCGGATTCGCCAGCCGCTGGTACGCAAAGGCGACAAACTTTATCCCGTTTCCTGGGAAGAGGCTGCGCAAACCGCCGCGACGCGACTCAAACAGATTTACGATGCGAGCGGCAAAGATTCGATTGGCTTTATCGGGTCGAACCGCACTTCGAATGAAGAGAACTATTTGTTCCAGCGGCTGGCGCGGGCCACGTTTGGAACGAACAATGTCGATCATCACCGTACCGCGGATTACACAGGGCTTGTTACGGCGCTCGGCGACCGCACCGGCGATTCCTTGCTCACGATGACACAGTTGGCGGAGGCAAAAGCCGTTCTCCTGATCGGAAACGATCCGACGGAGCAAAATCCGTTGGCCGCCTGGCAGATTCGCAAAGGGATTCGCCATATTGGCGCGAAGCTATTTATTTTGAACGCGCGCGAGATCAAGTTGAAGCGCAAGGCCACGCAATTCGTCGAGCTCGTCGCGGGCCAGGAAGCCGCCGCCATTCGCTGGATGGCTCACGAAGAGGGGCAGCTGCCGACCGGTCTGGTCGAGCAACTTGTGCAGCTGAAAGCGGCGCTCGATGCCGAGCCCGAGGTGGCTATCGTCTTCGGCGCGGAGGTGACGGGCGCAGCGATCGCGCAGCTTGTGGCATTTGGCTCAAAGCTCCAGGGCAAAGTTCGCTACATGGCGCTGGGCGATTACGCGAATTCGCGCGGAGCAGCCGACATGGGGCTGCTGCCTGACCGGCTCCCGGGCTTCGCGCAT
Source organism: Candidatus Acidiferrum sp. (assembly GCA_035258025.1). Taxonomy (GTDB): domain Bacteria; phylum Acidobacteriota; class Terriglobia; order Acidiferrales; family UBA7541; genus Acidiferrum. The sequence goes on from DATEWL010000118.1 coordinate 10,237, forward strand.
ACCGACGATTCCGCAGCGCGCGATGCGTTCGAACGCTTGTGGGGTGCGGTTCTTCCTGCGAAGGAAGGACAGACAGCGCCGGCCATGGTGGAAGCGGCGCAAAACGGAAAGCTTAAGGCGCTCTATGTGATGGGTGCGAACCCGCTCTTGCATTTTGGAACGCTGGGATTTGGGCGCGGCAAGCTCGAACTGCTGATCGTTCACGAAATGTTTTTGACGGAGACGGCGAAGCTTGCGGACATCGTTTTTCCGGCGGCGTCGGCTTATGAAAAAGAAGGCACTGTCACCAATACTTCCGGCGAGATTCAGCTCTTGCACAAAGCTGCCGAAGTGATGGGTCCGCGAAGCGATTTCGACTTGCTACGCATTCTCTCGCACCAACTGGAAAGACTTGGACTCGGCAAGGCGTTCCACTACAAAGCGCCTGCGAACGTGTTCGAAGAAATTCGCAAGGCGGTGCCTGGCTATGATGTGCAGGCCGCGGGATTGCTCACTGGCGGTGCGGAGCCCACGCACGTTCATGTTGCGAAGAACGGTCACGCGCCTTATGACGTTCCCGTGGGTCTAATTCGCTCCGCGCAAGACACGCTTTTCACCAGCGGCACGCTTGGCCGCTTCTGCACCATGATGGAATCTCTTCCGGAGGCGGAAGCCAAGCCGTGATCTCTTTCTTATACGCAAACGCCACGATCATCATTTATCTTGTAAAGATTGCGCTTCTGCTTTTCATTGTTCTGACCGTCAACGCATATTTGACGTGGTTCGAACGCAAAGTTGTAGCGCACATGCAATCGCGCTGGGGACCGCATCGCGTCGGACCGCATGGTCTGCTGCAGCCCCTGGCCGATGGCGCAAAATTCCTGTTGAAAGAAGATCCGACGCCCGCGGGGGTGGACAAATTCACGTATTTTCTTGCGCCGTTGATGGCGCTGGCGCTCGCGCTTACGTCGATCGCGATTATTCCCTTTGGGCCGGAGCCGCTGCACATATTTGGGCGTGACATTGACCTGGGTATCGCTAACCTCAACATCGGCATACTGGCGCTGTTTGCTATCACCGCTCTCAGCGTTTACGGCGTCGCACTCGCGGGCTGGTCTTCGAACAGCAAATATCCGCTGCTTGGCGGCTTGCGCAGCTCGGCGCAGATGGTGAGCTATGAGCTTGCGCTGACGATGTCGGTTGTCGGCGTGTTGCTCCTCGCGGGCAGCTTTAACTTGCGCGACATCATCAACGCGCAGGCGCACCATCCGGAACGTGGCATTCTTGGCTGGAATATCTGGCCGCAAATTCTTGGTTTTTTCTGCTTTTTCGTCGCCGCTGTCGCAGAAACCAATCGCGTCCCGTTCGATCTTCCCGAAGCGGAATCCGAGCTTGTCGCTGGATTTCATACAGAATACGCCAGCTTCAAGTTCGCAATGTTTTTCATCGCCGAATACACCAGCATGATCACCGTGTCCTGCCTCTGCACGATCATGTTCTTTGGCGGATGGCTCTCTCCCTTCCCCGCCAGCTGGACGTTCACGCACTATTTGCCGTCGGTGATTCTCATTCCGTTCGGGTTGTGGGTGATTTGGGACGGCATCCGCTACGAAACGATTTTTGGCCGAATCATTCTTCCCGGCGTTGGTACTGCTATCACGGCAATCGGCGCGGTGTTGATTTTGTTCCCGCCAGTAAACGAATTCATTCAAGGGCCGTTCTGGCTACTCGCGAAAATATTTGTCTTTCTCTTTGTGTACGTCTGGATGCGCGGCACGCTTCCGCGATTCCGTTATGACCAGCTCATGTCGTTTGGCTGGAAGCTGCTGCTGCCCGTTTCGATTGCGAACGTCGTAATCACAGCGTTTGCTATCCTGGCGAAATCGATGTGGGGTACGCAATGACGCCCCAGCTCGCCATCTTCTTTGTGCTTGCGACGCTCGCGGTGCTCGGCGCCCTGAGCCTCATCTTTCAGCGCCATCCGATTCACAGCGCCCTTTCGCTGATCGTGGTGATGATCGCGCTTGCTGGCCTCTACCTGCTGATGGGCGCGGAATTTGTCGCGGCCGTCCAGATCATCGTTTACGGCGGCGCCATCATGGTGCTGTTTGTCTTTGTCATCATGCTTTTGAACGCCGGCGAGGAAGAGCGCACTAGTTTTTCGAAGCTCGCGGGCATCGCGGGCATTCCGCTGGCGGTTGTGCTGCTTGGATTTCTGGCCGCAGCTATCGCGCGTTCGAACGAAAGCGCGCAAGCGGGTTTGCAGTCCGGCGCGCTGGCCAATACAAAAGAGATTTCTACCATGCTCTTCAAGGATTTTGTTTATCCCTTCGAGCTGACTTCCTTCCTCATCCTCGTGGCGATACTTGGCGCGATCGTTCTCGCGCAGCGGGAGAAAATCTGAAGATGGTCCCGACGAGCTACTACTTGATTCTTAGCGCGGTTCTCTTCGGTCTTGGCGTCGTGGCGTTTGTGTTCAAACGCAACGTTATCACGATTTTTATGTCCATCGAATTAATGCTAAACGCCGTCAATCTCGCGTTTGTGGCGTTTAGCCAGGCCAGGCACCAGTCGGACGGTCAGGTGTTCGTTTTGTTCGTGATCGTCGTAGCCGCGGCGGAGGCGGCGGTTGGGCTGGGAATTATCATTCTCACGGCGCGCAACCGGCAATCGCTGAACGTTGAGCGCGTGGACTTGCTCAAACTCTAATGCCGATACTCGATCATCTGTGGATCATTCCGCTGCTGCCGCTGCTCGGCTCGGCCATCAACGGCATGCTGGGCGGCAAGTGGCCGAACAAGATCGTCAATAGCGTCGCCCTGGGTGCGACGGGGCTCTCGTTCGCCTTTGCGATCGAAGCCGTGCGCGAATTCATGCAGCTCTCCCCTGAACAAATTCCCTGGGTGCAAAAGTACTTCACGTGGATTGCCGCGGGCAATTTCCGGGCGGGATTCGACCTGCAGATCGATCAGCTTACTGTGGTCATGCTGATGGTCGTTACTGGCGTCGGCTTCCTCATCCACATCTACTCCACGGGATACATGGCGCATGAGAGCGGCTACTACCGCTTCTTCTCTTACCTCAACTTGTTCATGTTCTTCATGCTTATCCTGGTGATGGCAGCAAACTATGTGCTGCTTTTCGTCGGGTGGGAAGGCGTCGGTCTCTGCAGCTACTTGCTCATCGGTTTTTATTTCCTAAGAAAGTCGGCATCCGACGCGGGCAAAAAAGCCTTCATCGTCAATCGTATTGGCGACTTCGGCTTCATGCTCGGCATGTTCCTGCTGTTCCGCACGTTCGGCACGTTGGACTTCAAAGGTGTGTTCGACGCTGCGTCGGGCCCGTCCTGGGGCCACGAAGCCTGGGGACAATTCGGCACGATGACGATTGCCTGCCTGCTTCTCTTCATGGGCGCGACCGGAAAATCGGCACAGCTTCCGTTGTACGTCTGGCTGCCAGATGCGATGGAAGGCCCAACACCTGTCAGCGCGTTGATTCACGCAGCGACCATGGTCACT
>DATEWL010000119.1:0-4343 GCA_035258025.1 Candidatus Acidiferrum sp.
GTTCATCCGCACACGCTTCGTCACTGTTTTGCGACGCATCTACTCGAGGATGGTGCTGACCTGCGCACCATTCAAATCCTGTTAGGTCATAACGATCTGAAAGAGACGGCCCGCTATCTGCATCTCTCCCAACGTCACTTGCATTCGGCCGCGAGTCCATTGGATTCACTGCCGCTCGAAGGCCGTTCGCCGCAGGAAGAGTAGATGGCCCGGCCACCCCTGGAGGTGGCCGATCTGATCCGCGCCGCGGGAGATGCTTTCCTCGAACGAAATCGCCACTGGCTTCGGTGGAAGCACATCAAAGTGTTGCTGGCCATTCAGCGATGTCGTACCGCCGCACTCGGCGGTCATCTCGATGAGTGCACCCGTTGCGGGCATCGTGCCACCATCTCGTATAACAGCTGCCGCAATCGCCACTGCCCGAAGTGTCAGATCGCTACACGGGAACGCTGGATCGCTGCGCGTCGACGAGAATTGCTCCCGACCCGCTACCTGCACGTGGTCTTCACACTCCCCAGTCGCTTGGCGCCACTGGTTCTGCAGAACAAGAAGATCCTCTACGATCTCCTGTTCCGCACCAGTGCCGAAACCCTCCTCGAAGTCGCTCGCGATCCGAGACACCTCGGTGCGGAAATTGGCTTCTTCAGCGTGTTACACACGTGGAGTCAGCAACTCAAAATTCATCCGCATGTTCATTGTGTCGTTCCTGCCGGCGGCCTCTCACTGGATCACACTCGCTGGGTTCGTTCACGAGACAACTACTTTCTTCCCAAGGGAGTGTTGCGGGAAATCTTTCGCGGCAAATTTGTCGATGCGCTCGAGCAGGCTTTTCAGAATGGCCAGCTTCGCTTCCAGGGAGATCTGAAACTCCTCGCTCAACCCAAGATCTTTGCCGCCTGGCTGCGGCCACTGTATCGACAAGACTGTCCTTTAGGGCCTACGGCCCGCGAAAGCTTATGAAAATCACTTCGAAGTAAGATGGCCACGGTCCGGAGCGGCGAGGTCGACCACCCATTGGAGAAGCCGAGGCTGTAAAGACTGTCTGATCCGGAGCGTGCGTGTTTGAGCGAATAATTGGGCGTCGTTGCGCCTCCTGTGGGAGCGGCGATAGCCCGCGACCCTGGTTAAAGTAACCGCAGCACGCTCTCCGCTCCCGACCAGGAGGAAGCTGATGCCCTACAGAATAGCGGGAATCGATGTTCATAAAAGGATGCTGGCCGTAGTTGTGTCCGACGTGGAAATTGACAGTGAGTTCCACTTTGAGCGACGAATGTTTGGCAGCAACCCCGAACAACTGCGATCGTTGGCTGCATGGCTACTCGAGCAAGAGGTCGAGGAAGTAGTCATGGAATCGACGGCCCAATATTGGAAACCAGTTTGGGAATCACTCGAGCGGTATTGGAAGCCGCTACGCGAGAAGCGGGAAGGCGCACGCCGTAAATCGGGAACGCTGCATCTGGCGCAAGCAGAGTCCAATCGCGGGCGGCGCGGACGCAAGAGGGATTTCCCCGATGCCGAACGCTTGGTGAAACGGCTCGTGGCTCGAGAATTAACTCTTAGCTTTGTGCCCGATCCCGAGCAGCGTCTGTGGCGGACGGTGACGCGTCGAAAGTACCAACTGACGAGCGATCACGTGCGACTGCAGAACCAATTGGAATCTCTTCTGGAAGAGGCCCACATTAAGTTGTCCAGCCTAGTCTCGAATTTGCTGGGTGCCAGTGCCCGGCGCATGCTGAAGGGGCTGGCTGAGGGTGAAACCAACCCCACGGCTCTGGCCGCTTTGGCCGATGAGCGCTTGCGCGCCACGCCGGAACAATTGTGTGATGCGCTCGGCGCGTGCACGGACCTCAAGCCGGTGTACCGACGGCTGCTGAAGATGGCACTGGAGCAGTTGCAATTCCTTGAGCAGCAGATCGGCCAACTAGACCAGGAGATGGCCAGTCTGCTCAGTCAGCACCAAGACGCAGTCCAGCGCCTCGCGGAGGTGCCAGGCCTGGGTGTGGATTCCGCGCAGCAGATCGTCGCCGAAGTCGGTCCCACGGCAGCGACCTTTCCCTCCGAGAAATGTCTCTCCTCGTGGGTGGGCGCCTGCCCCGGCGACGAGGAGAGTGCCGGCATCAACTACAGCCACCGCTCTCCGAAGGGCAACCGCCACATGCGGCGCTTACTCAATCAGGCTGCGAACGCCGCCGTAAAGGCCAAAGGAAGTATCTTCGAGATTGTGTATCGCCGCACGGTCCCGCGCCTGGGACACAAGCAATCCATCGGGGCCATTGCTCATCGACAGTGTCGGCTGATCTGGCTGATCCTGCACCGGGGAGTCCGTTACGAAGAACGGGGCCCAGCGGTCACCAAACGATCGAAGCAAGTACGTACTTGGAAGATGCTTCGGCAACTCCGAAGGCTCGGCTATCGGATCGAACCACCGAATCCTCAACCCAGCCAAGCACAAGCGCAGTGATTTTCGACCCTGGGTGGTCTACTTGAAACGTCCCTTCGGTGGTCCCGAATATGTGCTGCAATATCTGGGCCGCTACACTCATCGTGTGGCCATCTCCAACCATCGCCTGGTCTCCCTCACCGACGGCCAAGTCACTTTTCGCTGGCGTGATTCTGCTCACCACAACAAACAGAAGTTGCTGCCCCTATCGCTCAATGAATTCTTGTGCCGCTTCTTACTGCACGTCCTTCCACAAGGCTTCGTGCGCATCCGTAACTTCGGCTTTTTGGCCAACCGCAAACGCGCCACACTCCTGCCTCTTTGCTTTCAGTTGTTGGGTTCGGCACAACAGCCGCAAGCCGGACAACACGCCTCTTCCGCCGAAGATTGTCCCGATCTTTGGCGCTGCCCTAAATGCGGTGGACCAATGAAGGTCATCGAAAGGCTCACCGCTGCCGAAATTCAACTTCGTTCTCCACCACGGATCAGCTCTGCGGCATGAGACTACTCTCTCCAACTCGAAAACTCTGCGTCCTTCCCGGCGCTCCGTATCTCTGTGCCTCGCCGTCAAACCAGTCCCTTCTTCAAGCTTCTTCGACCACACTCTTTGCGATACTTTTTCGCCGTAGCCAATTTCCGCGCGCACGGTGTCCTGTGTTGTGCCCTGCAGAACAGTCTCGGCACGGCTTAACGCCGCTCCTTCGCACCATTGAATTTGCATAGGGCCCGCGTCCACCGCAACCACGGGCGGCCACGTCCAAACGGCTTTACCGGACGCGCGCAGAGCTCCTCGCCCCCGTTCACTCCTCAACAAGAACGCGCATCCGGTAAAGCACTAGCGTTTATCAGGACTTAGGCGATTACTTCCGGGTTGCCGACGACACGTCCAGAACCTGCGCGTCGGTTGACCTGCGTACCTGCCAGCACTATCCTTGCCACCTTCGCGAGACTTCTGGAAGAACGGTGGCGTCATGAAGAGGTCTTACACAGAGAACCGCGTTGCCCGTTTGATGGGCGCCCTGATAGTCATCACCTTGCTCGCGGGAACGCGCATAGCCTTTGCCGGTAACGATGCTGCTGATGAGGCCTCGGCCACCATTCGGCCGGAAGCGATTCGCGCGGATATGCGGTTCCTTGCGGACGACTTGCTTGAGGGCCGCGGGACAGGGACGCGTGGACATGAAATTGCCGCAAAGTTCATGGCTGCGGAATTCGAAGCCATGGGCCTCGAACCAGCAGGCGATAACGGAAGTTACTTTCAAAGCGTGCCGCTGCGCACGATAGAGCCGGATCAAGAGCGTACAACTCTGAGCCTCTGGCGAGGAGGAAAAGAGCAGGTCCTGATCTTCGGACAAGATTCCATCAGCTTGGCGGATCCAGGCCGCACAGAAGTCTCTGTGGAAGCGCCGGTGGTTTACGTGGGGTTTGGGGTGACGGCAGCCGAGCAGAGCTACGACGACTACGCGGGCATCGACGCAAAAGGAAGGATTGTGGCTTTTGTGTCTGGGGCTCCTCCACAGTTCGAACCCACGATGCGCGCGCACTACAGTTCTGGCGCGATGAAGGCAGCAAACGCTGTAGCACACGGCGCCGTGGGAGCAATCGTGCTCGATAGCCCCGCCATGGAACAAATTCACCCCTTCAAGGAGCGAGTGAGCGACCTGGCGTTTCCGGATATGCGGTGGCTCGATACAAAGGGCCAACCGAATGATTATTTTCAGGAACTACGGGGCACGGTGTTTCTGAGCATGGAGGCAACATCAAGTGTGTTTCAAGGCAGCGGGAAATCCGCGGAAGGGATCTTTGCCGCAGCGAAAGAAGGAAAGCCGTCGTCCATGCCTCTGCCTGTGGCTGCCAAGATAAAGACCGTATCCAAATTCCGTGACCTCCGTAGCCCCAATGT